>NZ_FOBE01000008.1:0-143902 GCF_900109475.1 Butyrivibrio sp. ob235 | reverse complement strand
ACAGTGAAAAAATATATAGAAAGCCAGCGCACGGATGACCACAAAAGAAAATATGAAAGAACAGGACGATACAGCAAAGCGAAACGCTGAGGGCCAGCGATTCATCCCCCACCGACTATGTCGGAAAGAGTTTTCTCGCTGATACATCAATAAAAGCCACCCGTGTGAAAGTTTTCATTTCCCAATGGTTTTGCCGTCAGTTTGAAGATCACGCAGCCATCCGGACATACAACAGTTTTGGAGTATTTCCCATCACCACCGACTTTGGTGAGATCACCGCCGCTTCTAACGGCTTCCATCAAAGGGAACAGCATCATCATTGTCTTTGAGCAGATTCCGTAGCCGTCCGCATTTACCGGGCATCCATAGGTACACCTGTAAACATCGCCGATTTCTTCACCGTTACGGCAATATCTCTCTGTATGATCTCCATGTAAAAAACCTGTTACCTCTACAGTAAATTCATATTCTTCATCATACCACTTTTTCATAGTTTTTCTCCGCCTCTCCAAGATAATCCACTATAGGTTCTATATATTTGACATCAGAGATGTCGTAGGATGAAGCACATTTCTCGGCCATTCCCTTTTCTTTTTCAGTAGCATTTTTCTTGTTCTTCAGAACTGATACAAACATCTTCATGGCAAGCTTGTATTGGGGCTTCATTTTTTCATAGTCAAAGCCTCCCTGACAATAGAATACTCTAATATACTTCTTCTGCTCATCTGTAAGAGCATTCTGAAGAAAAACCTCTACATCCGGATTGTCATTAGGACTGCCACCTACGCAGAACATAGCCAGGCGCTTGTTCTTCCAGTTAACAGCTTTTTCAAGAAACCACTTACATTTTACAATATTTCCTGCCATTGCCCAACCGCCGTAGCAGATTGCATCATAGTCCTTGAAATAATCTGCACTCTTCTTCTGCGCATTTTTAAGGTCAAGCAGATCTCCACTCATTCTCTCTGCAAGCCACTCTGCGTATCTTTTGGTAAAACCTGTCTGTGATGTGTAAATGATCAGTGTTTTCATAATTCGCTCAAGTTCCTTTCCATTTTCATGATAGTTTGTATGGTAGTTTGCAGGCTCTTTTCATCGATCCCAACAAAAATGCGTCCAATGATGTACTGGCTCTGCTGACCGTTATTGTCATTCTGTTCCAAAAAGGCCCTGCATTTATCTGTGACAAATATCCGCTGCTTTCGCTTGTCTTTTTCATCGGGAACAGCTGTGACAAAGCCTTTTTTCTCAAGCTTTAGCAGAATCTGCTTCACATTCTGATGAGAGCTGCCCATTACATCAGAAAGCTCATTCAGTGTCGGAGGTTCCTTGCAAAGGTTGATACAAATTATTGCAAAGAACTGTTTCCAGGTAATCTCCTTGAAATATGCATCAGCTGCAGCCTGATATCTGTTATCAAACGCGCTGAGTAATCCAAGTAAAAATGGCTGTGGAGGCATATCTCCAAAATTTACTTTTTCGATATTCATCACTTCATCGTAATTCATGTGAACTCCTTTTATATTATGTAATATATTACCTATATAAACAATGTAATATATTACTTATTTTTTGTCAACTCTTTATGCACGAAAAAAGCTCCGGCATTTTTACCGAAGCTATATAGTGAAGCCTTAGGCCATGAACTTCCTTATACCCTTTTTGTGATTACCGCTATGGCGCAAGGCATACGCCCATCCACCACATAATACTCAACTTCTGTATATCCCATGTCTGCAAAAAATTGCTTGTAGGAATCCAGATCAAACTGTCTCTTAAAATCTGCTCCAAGAAGCGTAATGACCTTTACTGCCGCAGTTCCCGTTCCCTTGGACATATTTATATACGTGGGAATTATGACTTTTCCTCCCGGCTTAACAACACGCTCCAATTCCCGCAATGCCTTCTCCGGTTCCGGCAACAGATGAATCACATTTCCCGCCACCACTTTATCAAACTGACTATCCTTACACTTTATGTTCGTAATATCTGCTTTTTTGAATAGCACGTTCGAATATTTTCGGCATTTCTTTGATGCCTGCCTAAGCATTCCTGAAGCACAGTCAGTCGCAACCAGCTTCCTGCACTTCTGCGCTATATACATGCTGATTGCTCCTGTTCCACATGCACATTCCAGAACTTCATCAGAAGGGTCGATAAATTCAGCAACCTTCTTTCCGGTTCCGGAATAAACCTTTCCGTTATATACATTCTCAAACAAATCATATAAAGGTGAAATCTTATCCCAAAACATAATACTGCTCCTATTTCTCTTTGATTTTTCGGAATCATCCTATCATACTTATAATGAAACAAGCCCAAATACACTTATTTGAGCCTGTTTCACACTTATAATCACAATTCTTTGAAGATCATTACATGCGAACGTATTGCCCCATCCATACGCCAGTCTCCATCTTGATCAGTTCTCCTTACTCTCCCAGTATACAATCATTGAACTTCGCAAAATTCTTTAGTGTACGCTCCAACGCAGCACTAAGCTTTTTCGTCTGACAGATTCCGTCTTCCCACCATAGTCCTTTGACTCTCAAAATTCCCTCTTTGCGATCCGGTATGGCTTCAATACGCCCTACGAACTTATCTCCGTAGAGGATAGGCAATGTGTAATAGCCATATTTCCTTTTCACAGCCGGAGTATATATTTCCCAGGAATACTGAAAATCCCACAAAGCCTTTATAAGCGCTTTGTCCCACATTAGCGGATCAAGCGGAGCTATGAAAGCCATTCGGGGCTTAAGATCAGCATCCCCCTGAATCACTTGCTGAATCAGTTCTTCATCTTCTATGCGGTAATAAAATAGCGGCTTAAAGCCTTCCACAATTACCGGAACTATTTCCCCCTCAGTTGTCAGCCTATCAAGTATCCCTTTACGTTTCTCGGCATTTATGTTTATTCCAAGAAGTGCTGTACTGTTTTTATCCCACAAAAGACCTACCGCACCGATTCTGCGAAGAACACGCCACGCGATAAAATCGTCTTCATTTTTACAGGGATTATCTGCATTAAGAATTGTCTCCGGTATATGTCTTTTGGCCAGATCATAGTACTTTCGACTTCCCTTTTTGTGGTGTATAACAAGTTCACCGTCTGTATATAACTGCTCCAGTACAGATCTTGCAGCCTGGGACTTTTTATGCCAATTACCACTCCAATGCATTGAAGAATGCCAAAATATCTCTCCTTCAATAGGCAGAGTATCGCTGGACACAGGGCCGTGCTCCTCTATGTAGTATATCGCCTGCTCCTTAAGTTCATCCAGCCCTTCAAAGGTTTCTCCCAGTTCATGGCTCCTATCCCTATAAGAAGAAAAATAAGGCCAGTCTTCCGTCGGCCATATGGATAACTCTTTGTCCGCATAGTCCACAAGTTTGCGGTCTTTATACAAAAGATCCTGCAACATAGATTTCTTAAATCCTTTAACTCTGGACTGCAAGGTCAGCTCTGCATTTTTTCCGCAAACATCTACAGGATCATACTGTATGCAGCCTGCCTGGCGCACATACTCATATGCTCCATCTTTTCCGATAAACCGATATGTTCCTATCAATCCCTGTTTTAAAAGAATAAATTGTCTTGCCTGTTCATTAGTAATTGTTTTCATATTTACTCTATTTTCGGCAGGCTCCATCGATAATGGGCAGCCATGTTCCGAAGAACCATAATTATCTATATTCCTCCCCGGTTTTTGAATCAATGAAAACCATTCTTTCCGAATCAAATTCCAGGTCCGTTCCAACCGGCATATCATATATAGCCAAAACTGCGGGCTCTATTTCAACAAGCCTGTCAAAATCGACCACCAGATTGTTTTCCGTCACATTGATATATTCCTGGGTATCTGTATCACCAAGGGCTCTCCATCCGTTATCGACAGGATTGGCAGGCTCTTCCCTGAAAATCCATTTTAATGTGGAAGTACCTTCATACAAAGACCTTGTAATAATGCAACCACCCAAATTGTGTGTCATACGCGTTTCTGCTTTTTCTGTTTTCTTAAACTTATCAAATAATCCCATGATTTTTATCCTCCACCAAAACCCCATTATAAAACTGCTCTTGAAAGGCAATCTGTGCGTAGATTTCATCTTTATTCGGAATCCTAATATTGTCCGGCACATTGCCATTTTCATCGCAAGGAATTACAATCCATTTATTTTCACTGTCATCATATCTGTGATACACAGCAATTACTTTTCCTATGAATTCTTTGCATGCAAGAATACGCACGGCACTTTTATATCCGAAAGAATCTGTTTATGACTGTATCCGTTATTCCATGTCAGATCGTAAAAATGCTCACCGTACAGCAGCTCATACTCCATCTGATACTGAAAATAGCCCCAGACTGACGAAGGAAGGAATTCATTTCGCAAATTAAAAAAAATATTATTTTTGCGAATTGGAAAGCCATCTGGCGATATCGATAATCCTAATTCCTTCATGCTGACTTTCCTCATGTTTTGTTCTGGCTATCAGCATCTTCGGATAAGCATCCTTAATCCCTAAAAGTGATGAAACCTCTCGCTTAAAAGTATCTTCTCTGGATATATCATCAGATACCTGAATGTAGACCTTTTCGCCTTCTTTGATTGCGACAAAATCCACTTCTTTTTCATATAGTTTTCCCACGTATACTTCGTATCCGCGTCTTAGAAGTTCTATTGCAACAATGTTTTCGTAGAGATGCCCATAATCAGCATTTTTTGTTCCTATCTCAGAAAAACAGAAAGCCAAATCGGACAGGTAGTACTTCTTATCTGATTCCAGATATCTTTTCCCCTTTATGTCATACCGCTGTATAGGATAAAAAAGGAAGGATCGACAGAAATAATTCATATACGCCCCTACCGTCTTATCATTAGTTTTGTAGGTGCCAGATGTTAGTTTGGATGCCACATTTCTTATCGAAGTCTGATTGCCAACGTTATCCATAAGATAATTTCCAATCATTATCAAAAGATCTTCGTTTTCTATCTTGAATTTTCTTACAATATCCTTTGTAATAGTGGTCCTATAGATACCATTAACATATTGTCTGGCATCTTCCTCCGTTTTATAAAGATATGAACCAGCCATTCCACCTTTCTTTACATAAGAATCAAAGGCTTCATCTATATCATTTGATGGATAGTACATAAGATATTCCTTAAAGGAAAATGGGTATAAACTTATCTCATAAACTCTTCCACCAAACAACGTAGCCAAATCACTCGATAAAAGAAATGCATTTGAACCGGTAAGATAAATATCATAGATTTCTTCTTCGTAAATGCTATTGATCACACGTTCAAAGTCTTCACATAGCTGTATTTCGTCAATAAAAAGATAATTTGTTTTATCGCGGGCATACTGTTGCTCTATGTAGTCATAAAGCTTGTCCGCATCCAACAGTTTCTCGAACTTCTTTAAGTTCAGCTTAATTCGGACAATATTAGCCTTATCATCAGCAGATATCAAATCTATGAAAGCATCCATCAATTTTGATTTACCGCTTCTTCTTACCCCTGTTATAACTTTTATGTCCGGAACATCCTTTACCGATAAAAGTTTATTTAGATAATAGTCTCTTTTTATAAGTTTCATCGCAATTTCACCGCCTTTATTTAATTGTATTTCATTTCGCAAATTTAATCAATTTTTAAATTTGCGAAACGAAAACTCAAAATAAAAACTTCCGAATCCCAAACTATAAGTTTAGATCCGGAAGCTTTAATATTTTGGAATACAATTCTATAGCTCTATTATTTTGAATATCCTTATAAATTCCTTATAATTGCCTGATATCCTTCTAACCATAGACAAAAGAAATGCGGAAAAACAAAGGCTTTACGCCTTATACGGGAGGAACTCACAATGAAAAACTTACTTAAAAACGGTCTCACAGGCTTTGAACTTAAGTACCTGGCCCTTGTATTTATGGTGTTAGACCACATTCACTACTTCTTCGAATTCACAGGCATGATACCCATTTGGTTCTCATGGCTCGGTAGACTGGCAGCTCCTTTATTCCTGTTCTGCCTCATAGAAGGTTTCATCCACACCCACAACAAAAAAAGATATTTTCTCAAGATCTACTCTATCTCAATAATCATGGGTCTCATACGATTTGGCTTCTACAATGTACTTAACTTTGCAGTCAGAGGAGATGGCTTCATGCCTGCAAACGCTATGCTTTCAAGCTTTGTGGTACTTCTAGTAGTACTTATGGGAATTGATTGGATTAGGCAAAAGAAATACTTCATTGGAATCATGGCTGTGGTAATCCCGGTTATATTGCCATATCTCTTTATATACTTTGTATATATGCCGTTTGCGGATAACCTTACAGTTAATCTTTTTGCAAGCCTTATCAACTTCACAATCCTTCCTCTTCATATCATGATTGAAGATGGCGGAATTCTTACACTTATTGAAGGTGTGATCCTATATCTGTTTAGCTTTTGCAAAAACAAGAACGCAAGAATCTATGCATACGTTATCTTTGAGCTCTTGTACGGAATTGGACTTGTGACACTTTCTATTGGATCATTTAATGTTCACACTCTTATATTTGAAGCCTATGAATGGATGTCAGCCTTTTCAGCTATATTCATGCTCTGCTATAATGGACAGCGTGGCCATGGGAATTCAAGGTTATTTTACCTCTTTTACCCAGCCCACATCTACGTTTTGTATGGCATATCTCTTATTGCCTATTCATTATTTTGATTAAGAAACATATAAGCTGATGGGAACAATTCTGATGAAATTACTAGTTATTGATGACGAAAAAGACATACTGATACTAATAAAGAGGGCTCTTTCTTCAGATTATGAAGTAACAACAGTACATAGGCCCTTTGAAGAGGTCCCGGATAACCTCGCAGACTATGATCTCCTGATCACGGATGTGATGATGCCCGGTGAAGATGGATATTCTCTTTTAACCAGGATTCGCGACAAGACAGACGCTCCCATCATCTTCTTAAGTGCCAAGGCCCTTGAGGAAGACGTTATCTATGGCCTGTCTATTGGTGCTGACGATTATATCAGAAAGCCCTTTGCCGTCGCCGAGCTTAGAGCCAGGGTTGCCGCCCACATAAGACGTGATAAGCGCGATCACAGCGCCTGCATCAAGGATGGAAGCATCAGTATTTATCCTGACTCCAGACTTGTGCAGGTTAATGGAAAAGAGCTATCTCTTACCAAAAGCGAATTTGACATCGCTATGCTCCTTGTGCGGAACAAGGGGCAGGTCTTTTCCAAGGAACAAATTTATGAAAAGATCTATGGTTTTGATAAGGATGGCGATGAATCAGCAGTAACTGAACACATCAAAAATCTTAGAAGAAAGCTGTCTGCCGCAGGAAGCGTTATTGAAACAGTATGGGGAATAGGTTACAGATGGAAAAAAGAAGCATAACTATAAGCCGCATGATCAGCATCTATATTGCAGTTGTCAGCGTGTTAATTGGCTTTACTACTCTTGTTGCACTCATTATTGCTTTCTTCCTAAATAGAGAAAGCTCTTTTGCCGCAGATAATGTAGAAAAAGCAGTGGAAGCCTGGATTCATGATTGTCAGGAAAGTGGTGAGATAAACACAGCTCTTTTCCCAGAAGGGGCAGATATTATCGTGGTTTCAACTGATGGAGAAGAAATCTTTGTGAAGGTGTCATCTTCTAAGGAGAAGGCGCTTCGTAAATTCGCCAGAGAGTCAAGTCCTGAGAATGGCAGGTTGCTTCACGGAAAAGATGTTTATCTGCGTATGGACGCCGTCGATGAAAGTACATTTATTCACTACTGCGTAAGTGCACCTCATGAGTACCTGATTCTTTTTACCTTTGCCCTTGCATACCTATTGGAAGTGCTGATCCCAACTGTTGTTCTGATCAAAAAGATTAAGAGTAGCCTTAGAAAAGTATTTGATTATACAGAGAGTCTGAAGAGCCAGGATCTTAGCGTATCACCGATAAACACAGGCATTTACGAGCTGGATCAGATAAACATTGCAACTGACAGCATGCAAAAAGAGCTTGTTGCCACCATGGAAGATAATTGGAAAAAAGAACAGGATTCAAAGGCTCAGATGGCTCAGATAGCCCATGACCTCAAGACTCCTCTTACAGTCATCAGAGGAAACGCAGATCTTCTCATGGAGAAAGAATACGATGAAGAATCCAAGGAAAGCCTTGAAGCCATAATTCGTAATTCTGAAAAGATAGCCCTAAGCGTTCTTGATATTCTTGAAAAGTAGCATCACTTTCGCTTATTGAATTATCCTGAAGGCTAATTCTTTATTTCTTCAAGAACTCTTTTTGCTTCATCATACTCTTCATATATAGGACTATGTGCTGAGTTTTCAAAAACATACATCTTTTTGGTCGGAGCTTCCAATACATTTCTTTGTTCCATTTAAACCTTTTTCTTTATTATCTTCTCATTGTTTCTTGCGAGATCACTCAGTTTGTAGGATCTGATTCGCTGATTTACCATCAAAGGCTCCACAAAACCATGTTTGGCTAGAACAGATAATCTGTTAATCACTGTTTTATTGGTCACACCTATTTCACGACTTACTTCAATCGGAGTAAATTCACCTTTGTACTTTTTGATCAGGAATAATAATAGCTCTTTTTCCTTACCTTTTAGATATGATAAGCTGCCACTTATCTCATCTTCACTGGAACTCTCCGATAGCTCACAGACTTTGCCTGAATAAAGCAGTACCATACGCAGGAAATAATTGACCCAAATCTCCGGATGCGGCGGATTATCCCTTCCGGAATAGTAAAGGGCTGGTAGTCCCATCTGTATTGATTCGTAGTACTCATTGATGTCATAAGCAAAATATTCTTCCAATGAACCAATGCCATTGAAGCCGTATCCATTTATATCCAGAATGTAACCTGATAAAAGACGTGCTGTTCTACCATTTCCATCTTCGAAAGGATGTATCGTTACCAATTGATAATGTACTACAGCAGCAACAATAAGCGGATGATCGTCAGTAGTATTAACATAATCAACCAGCTCGTCCAATAAACTTGGTATATCACAATACTCTGGAGGAATATAGTCAGGATTCCCACTCTGAGAATCATATACAGCAAAAAGAACTCCCGGCGGCATAGGCCCTCTTAGCCCAATCTTTTCTTTTGGAGCACCCTTTTCCACATATTTCTGAACGTCCAATATCAGTTTTTTAGAGAATGGCTCCTTCTTCTTAACCTTCTCCTCCAGATAATTTAGCGCAAGAAAATAATTACGTACTTCCTGTTCCGGCTTAAGGAAATGCTTTCTTTCATCATTTTCTATAACTTCATCAACCTGTTTTTCGGAAAGAGGATTTCCTTCTATTTTATTTGAAGCATAGGAACTCTTTTTCTTTGAGTTCTTGCGCAGTTTGCTTGCCACAGATCTTGGAAGTTTAACTGTAGACACTTTGTATCTGTTCTTCTCAATTTCAGTTATATATCTCAGAATTTCATTTGTAAGATTTACTTTTATCATCTTGATGTCACCTCGATGATATTATAACAAAACGAGGCATAAAATTACATAAAAATTACACTATTTTTTCACTATTTTCCATTGTGGATAGTCGATAAAAACTGGAATCACCATCTTTTTCCATCTCTATTAAAAAAATATCCCAAATTGATTCTGACTTCACGTCTGCCTATATCATTATTTGTGTAACAACAAGTATCAAATCCTATAAGTTCAAATCCTTCATGCAAGTAAAAGCCTATAGCATTGGTATTACATGATTGTGTCTCAAGCATGATTGCTCTTCTTTTCTGCTTCCGGGCAACCTCTTTAGCCTTATCCATCAGCTGTTTACCAAGCCCCTTGCCTCTGAGATTATCTGACACCCAAAGTTCTGTAACCAAAAGTCTGTTTGACCATTCTTCGGGACAAACTTCAATGCATGCCAAAAGTTCATTGTTATCGCCCACAACTCCGAAAGCTTCGGCATTTTCCCAATGATCCTGGTACAAAGAATCCGGGAAGTCATATTCTTCAGGAGTATGAACAATTTCTTCCTCAGCCTTTCTTTTAACAAGCTCTATCTTACAGCCTTCACTATCAAGCTGTTTTATTTCAAAATCGTAATAGCTGTCACTCCTTGTAACCAATGGAACCACAGCCCCTTTCCATCGTTCTTTTGGTAAATCTACAATTTCAATTTTATTCATAATTTCTCCTATTATGTTAGTAAGTTTTACTGGAAGTTGCTTTCTTCAGAAGAATAAGATACTCGGTGGTACCTTCTTCAAGTTTCTTCTCTCCTGTCGCATAAAAGCCATGTCTTTCATAGAAGCGTATTGCTTTTTCATTCTTTTGAAGTGCCCAAAGATGGTCTGCGTTGTGTTCGTTTACAGCATATTCTTTCATGAGGGCCGGAACTTGCAGTTCGTCAAAGTAATACTCATCCGACTTAAATATAGGGTAAAAGAACAGACGGTAGTTAAAGACCAGTATCTCTGCTATACGCGATAAATCGCTAATACTTGCTTTTCTTATCATGATGACCTCTTTCCTCATACTGTCCATTCTGTCCACTCTATGTGGTTGTATTGCATTACATCGTCAGCCCTTTTCATGCCGATCTTCTCATAAAAACCTACAGCATCTTCATTGGCAATCAGATATACCGCAATATCCTTTTCACCACCGGCAATTTCATGTGCAGTCTTCATGAGTCTGCTTGCAATGCCTTGCCTTACATAATTCCTGTCCACCCCAAGGTCTGTCACATACAACCAATAACAGAAATCCGTAAGTCCAAACAAAGCTCCCACAATCATACCTTCATCATTACGTGCAATCAGACTGATGGAAACATTCTTAACAAGCTTCCTGATTCGCTCTTCAAAACGCTCCTTTGGATATTGTGACCCCAAATCAGTTCTCTTCAAAAAATCAATATATTCCTCTGCAGTAATGCGTTCTTCCGAGATAATAATCTCAGCTTTTTTCATCATATATCTGTTGCCGTCATCACGGAAAACTTTATAGCCAAGCCTTTCATATAATCGAAATGCTTTGGTATTAGCTTTTTCAACATGAAAAAGTATGTGCTGTATACCAATTTCTGTTGCATAGGCCTCTGCTTCATGGATTAGTGTACTTCCGATTCCACGACCCCGATAGCTTTCTGTGACAGATAAATCATCAAGATATAAATAATCTGCTTTCGGCTCATGGTGAACTTCAATTGATAAATACGCCACAACAGCTTCATCCTCTGCCACCAGAATACGATCTTCGCCATTTATCCAATATCGATCCAAAAAGCCGGATTCGTAGCCCTCCACATCTTCTGTATGATAAATTGTCTGAAGCATCTCTATAAACAATTCACGAATTTTCTGTTCATCTTTGGGAATTGCTATCCTAATTCTATGCCCCATTTTCCCTCCTCCGATACTTTCTCTCAGTGTGTCCGTTCTTCACGGGATACCTCATATGCCGTATACTCGTGATCAAATTCATACCCCAGCTTTTCTGCGAGATGAACCGAATTCATATTCTGCGCATCCCAACTTGGATATAATCCTTCCTCAAGACATCGTAAGATCAGCGCAGCACACGCAATCGTCGCAAGACCTTTTCTACGCTCCGCCTCTACAGTGTCAACCTCTATCTCTATGCCTTCTTTGTACCTTGTATATGAGGATGCCCCGGCTACAATCTGGCCAGATTTCATAATTACCATGCCTCTCCCAATCTCCAAAAATTTCTCTTTGCTTTCAAAAGACGAGACAAAATCACGCGTCACCGGATCCGGCAGACACATATCATAAATTCTATCATCAATCTCTTTTAGCTCATATCCCTCAGGAATATCTTTTATCAGGCTGCGCAAAAAAGATTTATCAAACTGTGTGTCCTTCTTTATGGCGTATCTGATAACCTTCTTGGCATCCGGAAAACAATCTTCAATACATGCTTCCCATTTTTCGTTTTGGGGTATCATGATAACAAAGCCATCCGGCTTGGCCATAACAAGCTCCTTACTGGGCTCTCCCGCATAAAAAGCAAAGCATCCAACATAAGCCATCGCCGACTTTGGAGCATCTAAATCAGTAACAAAGATTTTTCCCATTACATTCTGCAAACAGGAATATATCAGGGTCTCTTTCCAACCCTCAAAAAGATGAGTTGCTTTTAATCTATCATCCAGTTCATATACCATTATGAAAATCTCCTTTCAGCATTAAGATGTACTATAAGCAAGGTGATAACAATCATAATACCTGCCATCACCGCCTTGCCAATAATATCATCATCAATCTTGTAAACCGCACCGGAAGCATTAACAATGCAATGCAGAAGCACACATAACCATACACTATTTGTGCATTCCCTAACGCATGCCAAAGCAAATGCCATCCCGAGAACGCCAATTCCAAAAGCAATATAGCTATGACCTTCCTGACCTACACCTTTTATATAATGCTTATAAGGAAACAGGCCCAAATATACTTATTTGAACCTGTTACACACTTATTTTTCTTATTTATAATTTAGTTCATTCTAATATGTTATAGTCGTCAAGCCAATAGCTGTCACCATAGCCATTTGAGACCACATCATCTATGATTGCAACGCCTGTCGCTTTAGGTATTATCCTGCCCTCATCGGCAAGCTTATCTGCTTCAGCTGCAGTAAGAGAATAATATGTAGTACTTACTCCGTAATCCTCGTATTCCATATCATTTACGGCATAAATAGTGAACTCTGTGCGCAAAAAATCATAGTAATCGCCCGGGATTCTCTGAAGGCCTGTCACCACAGTAAATGCATTTCCCAGATAGGTTTCCCCATCAACTGAAGGCTCTGTATACCAGGCTATATTGTCCTCGCTTATCTCTATAGTGCCATTATATGGATTATTATCTCCCGCGCCGAAGAAATCCCTTTCCTCCAGGTTGCTTCCGAAATACCTGCCAAGTATATTATTTACGCTACTCTGGTCAATCCAGGTGCGATCATTCTCATATTTCAGACCGGATGGATCATTTAAGATTTTCCACACCAGAGTAAAATGTGCCCATTCCGCAGGATCGTAGCCAGCGCAGTTATACCCCTGCTCTGAAAAATTAGACAAAAAAATGTTAAGGTCATGCTGAAGCTCTTTTGAAATCTCCTGGGGTTCTTCTGTCTTCCCCAGAGGATCTTCTGTTGCTTCAAGAGGATCTTCTGTTGCTTCAAGAGGATCTTCCACTGCTTCAAGAGGCAATACATCCTCTTCAATCTCTACGGGCTCTGTGACAACTTCATCATTCCCCGTTTTGCCGCAACTCGTAAGCAGACCACACATCATAGCAGATATCATAAATATAGATAACGACTTAATATTCATCCGGTCACCCCCGTAACCCATCTAGCTATACCTTTCAATCGTCCTCACCACAGCTGACAAATATGCGCTTCCAAACAGATTAAGATGATTTGTCAGGTGATAAAGATTGTACAGATCACGCCTCTCCTCATAGCCCGGAACAGCTTCCATCGCTGCAAAATATGCCATGTAAAACCTGCTATCAAAGCCTCCAAAAAGCTCTGTCATGGCAATATCAGCTTCATTACAACCGACATATACCGCAGGATCAATAAGCATCGGCTGTCCATTTTCATCCGACATAAAGTTCCCTGACCACAGATCTCCGTGCAAAAGAGACGGCTTCTCCGGCTCATACAGGAATCTGTCCAGATTGTCCAGAAGGCTGTTTGCCTTTCTTATTATGGTACTGTCAAAATATCCCGCCGCAAGTTCAAACTGCGGTCTTAGTCTGCATTCGGAGAAGAACTCTATCCAGCTGGTTTTAGGTATATTCTTCTGCTTTCCTGCTCCGATATAATTATCATTCTCAAGGCCATACTTCCCATTATTTAGGAAAATTGCAGTATCCGCTTTGTGCATGACAGCAAGGTTCTCGCCGAGTTTTTCCCAGAAACCCGGCCTCGCTCCGGCTCTGTCTATATATTCCATCAAAAGAAATGAATACCCATTATCCGTTCCAATTGCATGAATCTGCGGAACTCTGATTGCATGAGTAGCCCTTATCGCATCAATCCCCTCCGCTTCCGCTCTGAAGAAATCAGCATTTGATATGGTATTTACTTTAAGGAAAAGAGCCTCCCCATTGGAAAGAAACAGCTTATAAGCATCATTGGCATCCCCACCATGTACTGTCTGCTTTTTCTCTATAGCCACATCTTTTCCATACACTTGCGAGACAGCCTCTTTTAATGAATTGAAAAATAAGCTTTTCATGACAGATTCACCTTCCCCGAAATAATACTTATACTTTTTTCGTTCATTCCTCTCAATATAGTCTAACATACGATTTAATTCTAACTTAAACGTTTTTTATAAAGTTTTTATATATGCGTCGCAATTTGGTCACATTTTGAGACTATTATTTTCAAAACCAAAAGTATATGTGTTATTTGTATATGGAGGTGCTGATATGGGGAAAATTATTCAATTTGACAAAAACGATCCTAATATCATTGATACCGTAGAATGCAACGGAAGATACACAGACGTGGCAACACTCAGAAATAAAGTTATAACTGCCGGAGCAGTACTGGTTGCAGCGGCAGCGTTCGTTTGTGCCCAGTTCTTCTTTATTTAAAAAATTTAATATCATCTGTCTTCGTTTTAACGTATAACAGGAGCCTCACCGGCTCCTGCTTTATTATGCATCTGCATTTTTCGTTCTTCTGATGGAATTGTTATATTCTCAACATTCTCTTTGATTGATATCAGTGAGCCTGTCTCGATGTAGTCATATCTTCCGTCGGCTACAAGATACTTAATTGCCTCCCTGGCCTTTGGATATTTCTGTATTTCATCAAAAATTATCAGAGATTCTCTGGGGTACAGCCTAGTGTTGTATTCAAGCGTCAGTGTCTGAAAGAAAATATCCAGATCATCAAGGGATTCAAAGGCATCTTTTATCTTTTTCTTAGCCTTATTAAAATCGATTAGAATATAGGACTTATACTCATTCTGAGCGAATTCTTCAGCGACCGTTGATTTTCCGATTCGTCTGGCTCCTTCGATCAGTAATGCCTTCGTCCCATTTTGTTTCCACAGTAAGTTATACTGTTAGATATGCATGTTTATTTCAAGGCTGTCCATGTACTGGCATAGAGAATGGTTCAAATTAACATAAGATACGGTCTTAAACTCATCTGTCGCCTGAGCTACAGCTACATTTACAGTACTTAACTGATTATATAAAGTGATCATAATCGGGACTTTTAATACTTTTGACATTCCTCTAAAGCAAATATTGCCGGCTTCAGGAATATTCTCAATATCCTCTTTTTTCTCAATAGCAACGGGCTTATTGTCTACCATTATCTCAAAACCGTCATAATACTCATATGCGTAAGCTATACCCTTTAATATCTGTTCCCAACTAACTCTGTAGGTAAGCTCCCATTGTGACTGCGTCCACCCATTATCATTTTTTAACTGAATTAAATGCATTTTGTCACCTTTATCCAATAATACTGCAAAATAATTTTAAACTCTCACCCCACATTATACATAAATAACAATAAGTGCCAGGGCACTTACCCATCTCCTGATCTTAATATTTTTCATATCGGACTCCCCTTTAATTCCCTTTAAATTTCCCTCTAATTATTTGATTAAAAATATTTACTTCAGTTTTCTTTTCAAATTATTAGCGACGTAGTAAACCTTTTTAGCTCCGGCTTTTTTGATTTTCTTTGCCAGAGATTTAGGATTGTAACCATTGTCTACGTTGTAGGTCACCGTTATCTTCTTCACACCCTTAAATGCCTTTTTACCTACTGTGCTCTGCTCGTTGTCAGTGTCACCGGTGAACACGTAAAAGTTTTTAAGGCTTTTGCAATTCATGAATGCGCTGCTGCCAATTGAAGTAAGGCTTGCATTTACTCTGAAAGATTGCATGGACTTGCATCCCTTGAAGGCATTCTTTCCAATCTTGGTTTTAGTGTTGTATGGGCTATTAGACTCACCCCAAATAACCGATTTTAACCCGGTGCATCCTGCAAAACAGTTGTCCGGAATATCAAATTCCTGTCTACCTTCCGGATAGAAAAAGCTTCCAAAATCCTTCACGTTGACATATAGCAGCTTCTTACAATTCTTAAATGCACCCGGGGCAAAGCCAACAACATCGAAGGTCTCCTGAGTCCTTGGTACACTTATTCTACCTACGGCCGAAACCGTCTCAACATAGCCATAGTAGCCATTTCCCAGGGCACAAGCCTTGGTCTTTTTATAGAACTGCGGATTAAACCCCTTGATAATAGCCTGTCCGGGAGTATGTTTATATCCATCCTTTTCAGAAGCCTGCTTGATAATTACATATTGGAGATAAGGTGAATTATAGACTTCCCCTACATTCATCCTGCCTTCAGCAGAAGCACTAAGCTTAACCGAAGCGCATAGACCGACAACAAATGCCAATAGATACAGATATTTCGTTACTTTTTTCATACTGATTTCCCCTTTTTTCTATTATTCCGCTTAGAGGCGGTGTTCCCTTAAGGAACCATTATAGCAAATCAGTATTCAGATACCAGCATTATTTTTAATTATTTGTCAGATAATCTCACTTTTTCAGCGGGGCACTTATGGGGTGCGAAGGGTCCATACTGGCAGTTGGGACACAGGAAACCGGAACGCGGCCCTTGAAGTGATCATGGAATCTGACTCCAAGCTCACAGATCTGATTGTAGGGCTTTCCCTCATCCTTAAGAGTTGGATCATCCCATTCAATTCCTGTGGAAACCTGCAGATAATCGCATCCTGCCTTCACATATTCCTCTGCAATATTGATAGCAGTGTTCACATCAGGCTCGATTCCTGTGGTTCTGATTGAAATCAGGAAATCATCTCCGCACTTTTCCCTGATCTTACGAATTATCTCTGCTCCGAATCTCGCGCGGTTTTCATCACTTCCGCCGTACTCATCTGTCCTGAGATTAGTCTTCTTCGAAACAAACTGATTGATCAGATAGCTGTGGCAGCCGTGGAGTTGAACTGAATTTTACTGTGGGTGCCATGGTAAGTCTGTTCCTAACCACGGTCTTGTTAATTGTTATTGAATCTCCTACTTTTGTCATACTCTTCACCTTACAATAAAGCCTTACTTTTTATCTTCTTACTTTTTTATTCCTTTTTGCATCATATCTATTAGTTATTTATGAGCTCTTCTCATAGCCATAAACTCTCGAACATTATTAGATTCCTCAAGATCAAGCGGGAATCCCAGTTTCTCTGCCACATACACGGAAAGTTCCTCAAAGAAATCGTACATCAAAAAGAGCTTTTCCCACATGTCCTCGTAATCTCCGCTGGGGAACATCCCCTCGAAGTGGGTCATCTCTTCCTCAGTCAGATAATTCTTAAGATACTTGCAGCACGCACCGGTTGTGACCTGAAAATCGTTGTCGATCCCGATTTTCCAGTTGATCATCTTGAGGAACATGTTCATCATGTACTCTTCCATCATGCGGCGCGCATAGTAGAACTCATGCCTGCAAAGGCCCTTTGTCACATAGTTGCTGATCCATCGAAACTCATTTACTGTTCCGAAAAACTCGAACTCGCTGGGTTTCTTAATATAAAAACACTCCTTGGAAGTAATCTCCACAAGCTCCTTAAAGTCGTCCTTATTCACAAGCACTGTGCGAGGTTCTGAAAACTCTGCCTGTTTTCCTATCTCGCTCACGTCTATAAAAGTCAGATCGATTCTGTTGCCATCCTTGTACTGAGTGAGGTAAGCAAAGCGCGACCTGCCATTGTAGTCGTAGGGTTCGGCGTAGTAGTCATCCGGCATCTGCATTATGAGAATATCCCCGAAGCGCTTCATGTAATCGTGGTCCCTTGTAAACTCACGAATGTCAGATACAAAAAATGTGATATCAAAATCGGAAAACTCATCGTGAACCGCACCCTTGGTGACATTGGAGCCCTCCATGGTTGCCGCGCGGATCCGGTCATCCTCGGTTGCAGTTTTCAGTATTAAATCATACATCTCGTCGTAAGATTTCATCTACGCCTCCCACACTTTTATTTTCCGGAAATAACAACTCCATCGACTGCAATATACGGAACAACTGAACCGCCATCGCAGACAAGTTCCTTGGAGATATCGCGGATGTTCTTAACGATCTCGCCAAGGTTACCGTTTACCATAGTCTCGGATACGGCATACTTAACTTCGCCGTTTTCGATTAAGAAGCTGTTCTTAGCAACGCCGGAAAACTCGCCGTTTGCTCCGGGTTCTCCTCCTGAGTAACTTCCCAAGATAAGACCCTTGTCGACGGATTTGATTATCTCAGCAAGCTCCTTTTCACCGGGTTCAACCACAAGGCTCCAGCCTGTATTCTTAACAACCGGACGTCCTGTCTTGTTGGCAGCATAGAGGCTAAGGCTATGAGTTTTCAGCACGCCCTTTTCAATCAGAGTTACATCCTCAGCTCTAAAGCCATCCTGAGTTCCACGCTCGCCGTTAACAATTCTGTCGTCAAAAGGCTTCTTCGAAATTGTAAGCTTATCGCTTGCAACCTGCTCGCCCACCTTATCAAGCCAGAGACTGGTTCCATTGATAACCACATGGTCTGACATATAATTGGAAATCAGCATGCTAAGGAACTGAGAAGCCGCACCGGGAGTGAGAATAACTGTACCCTCAAATTTGCCCTCAAGGCTCTTGGTGTGAATACTGTTGCTGATGTCCTCAAGACTCTGTCTCAAATTGCCAAGTTCCATAAAAGGCTTGTCCAGATTATCCATGGTAACACCGGCGAAACCGATGCCACTGTTGACGCCATCTTCACCAGCGCTGATCTCGAAATAGAAATTGTAATGGCCTGAATAATCCTCGAACTCTGTTCCATTTGAGTTTCTTGAAATCCAGTGACTTCTGTCATAGGAACCCACAGCAGCCATAACAAGCACCTTGGGGTACTCCTTCTTTATGGCATCAAGGCACTCCTGTATTCTATTGAGGAACTTGTCCATGTCAGGCTCGTAAGTACCCTGTCTGAAAACTTCTTTTCCCTGATCAGGGGCGATATCGTGGCAGGGGTCCTCCGGAGATGACTGTGCTGAATCTTTTCCGTCATCTGCCAGCTTAATAAGCGCTTCCTTGGAAAGGTCATTGCCACTGGCACTACCCATTTTGTTATCCTCGAAAACTGTTAAAGAGGTGTAATAGTCAAAAACGGTTCTCAAAAGCTTGAACTCACCGTTTTCAACGTTAAGCTCCTGTTTTTCAGACTTCACAAGGACATAGGTGTATTTGTTAATCTCTTTATCTTTAAGTACATCATCAAATAAATCTGCAAATTCTCTCATCTCGTTCATATTATGTCTGTCCTCCACTTGAATTCTCGATGTATTATCTTCCGCCAATCATAATCTTGCAGCGCATATGAGGTCCGCCCATACCAACTGCCATCTGCTGCTTTTTGCCGCAGAAGCCGCTTGAAGACCATTCAACTTCGTTGGAAACCATATCAACAGTTTTAAGCATCTCAAAAGCGACACCCGAAACCGTCGTATCAAGAAGTGCGCGTCCCAGTTTACCGTTTTTAATCTCATAACCGCAGGTCACACCAAACATAAACTCACCTGTAAGGTCAGCCTGACCGTTACCGGAATCAATGAGATAATAGCCATCTTCAACAGACTCAATCAGCTCTTCCACAGTGTTCTCGCCGGGAAGAATGCAGGTATTTCTCATTCTGATAAGAGGTTCATCCGCAAAAGACCATCCCCTTACGTTTCCTGTGGGCTTCATATTGTATTTCTCCGCTGTCTCGCGGCTGTTCATATATCCTGTCAGGATGCCGTCTTTAATAAGCACAGCATCTTCAGCCTTGATGCCTTCATCGTCAAGGTATACAGGAAGGGGTGCCACTTCCCCATTAAAAGTGTGAGCGAAGTCAACCAGATTAACCAGGTCAGATGCCACTCTTTTCCCAAGGCTCGGGCCGGCCACACTGCCGCCCATAACAAGGTCAGCTTCTACGGTGTGTCCAACCGCTTCGTGAGCAAGCATTCCGCCCATCATTCCGCCAAGTACAACGGTCTTGTAGCCCGCTTCGGCATAGACGCCATCGGCCTTGTCTTTAACCTTTTTATAGAGCTTCTCAATCTCCGGATAGTACTGTTCAATATCCGAAAAATTGTCCTCAAAGCTGCCGTATCCGCCAAGGGCTTTGAACATATCTACAGGGTTACCGTCTTTCGTTTTCAGTCCCATGGAAACATAGATGTAGCATCTGGGAGTTACCAGATGACCGTCATAGGCGTCGGAAGAATAAATGATCCTATCCTGAGAATCCTCGCTGTAGTATATGCTTCTGCTCTCGAGATTCGGATATTTCTGAGCAATGTAATCGTCCAGCTGGCGACAAACTTCAATTATTCGCTTCTGCTCAGCATCAACAATGTCGTCATTGGTAGGGATAAGTCCTGTTCCATAGGAAGGAGGCAGAACAATCCCTGTACTTCCCGCATGACGAGCCAGGAGTTTAACGTTCTCGGAGGCAGCCTTCAAAACCTTCTTGGCAGCTTCATCACTGCATTCTGCGATGGATGCAAATCCAAAAAGTCCATCCTTGCCAACTCTGGCACTAATACCTCTGGATTCTCTTCTATGATTTGAAACCATGTTACCCTTCAGGATATTCACTGATCTGTAGCGATTTTCCTGAGCTCTCAGCACTGTCTGAACCCCATCTTCAAACAATGCTTTATTCGATTCATAAATGTCTTTTAGCATAGTTGTCCCTCCCAGTATTTTTTTTAGTCTAATGCTTGTTACGCTTCTCATTTTGAAGGCTGTGCTTTTTAATTGTGCAAAACAGCCCCACTTAAATAAGCTTAACAAATGCAGATGCTACGCGATACCCAATAATTGCTGAATATAGTACAAAAACAGAGCCTAAGACTTGCTTCATCTTAAATAAAAAAAGAGCTCCAAAGCATCACTGCTTCAGAGCCCATATAGTTTATCTTATCCTTTATTTGATTTTTGCCATCTTTGCTTTAGACCAATCTGAGTAGAATCTTGAATTATTGTTTTCAACGTAGGTTCTGATTCTGAAATAGTATCTCTTATGTCTCTTAAGTTTACTGATAGTAATTTTTCTCTTATTGTTACCTGCATCCTGTGTCTTTTCAATCTTGAAGGTTTTTGATTTTACATTCTTCTTGAAGTTTTTATCTGTAGAATACTCAATCTGGTATCCATTTACACCATCTACTGCCTTAAAAGTTACCTCTGCTTTCTTCTTTTTAGGTGACTTAACCTTGGTTACCTTTGTCTTTTCGATTGAAGCACCTTTTATTGAGAAAGAATATTTTACGTTTGAACCTACAATTTTTAGATAATATACGCCGGAATTTAAATAAACTTCACCTGTCCTATCAGCGCCGGAGATATCCAATTTTTTTTCCGTTAAGTCGTTGTTAAAAATAAGAGCTTCATAAATGCGGCTATAAGTAACCGCAGTATTACTATAGGCTGTTAAATTAAGAACATATTTGTTTTCCTTTGAAACATTAAACTTATACCAATCCTCGTTATCTGTTGAAGTAAGTGAATCTGTCACAGTAGTATTTATTTCATATCCTTTAGGGTTTTCATAACTGTCTACTGTGTTTTCTGATACTCCATATCCCTTAAATGACAATTTAAATTTGTACTTATTTTCAGCTTCCTGATCATAACCCAAATATTTACTAACTATTACATAATAAGTTCCGGCAGATAATGACCTGGTATCTGTTCCATCGACTACTGAGTCTCTGCTATAATCGCCTATCCAGTTAAATCCCTGAAAATCACTATTCAATACACTAACAGTTATTCCTCCGGAAGATTTATAAATAGTTGCATGAAGTGTTAAGTCACCATCTTCCGGTATAGTAAACTTATAATACTGGTTACCACCTTTGTACTCAGCCCACTCTGTAATTTCATAGTTAGCGGGTATCTCAACAGCCTTATCTGATGATTCCCCTCCTACTATTGCCTTTGCTATAATCTTTCCCTCAGGAGCAGCTGTACTAAATGCTGCGACAGATATTGAAAGTGCAAGGAGCAGAGCTCCGGCCTTCTTTAGTAAAACATTTTTCTTCATCTTATTTTCCCTCTTTTCCTCAAAATTTTCATACAACTTCATCATTGTAGCACAATGAAGTAGCTGTTAAAATGCGAATCACATTAGTATTTGATCTTATTAGTTTCCTATTGTCTTGGCTGCATCCATATTAATACTTTCAATAACAGTTATCTCGTTCATAACTTTCTGCATATATTCCTGTGCTGCTATGGTTGCTTCTTCAACATCGTTTAAAGTATTTATTGTAATAGCTCCCTGTATTCCTGTTATGTTATAGACATCACCATCCCTGTCAGGCAGCAAAACTGTGAATTCCAAACACGTATATGTTCCATGTTCCTTAAGTTCTCTTTTATTAAGATATTCAAAAACATAAGTAACACCATCCCTGGTAACTACATTTGTTAGTTCTTTTTTGTAATGTCCTTGTATTCCG
The DNA here is from genome assembly GCF_900109475.1 of Butyrivibrio sp. ob235. Lineage (NCBI taxonomy): Bacteria > Bacillati > Bacillota > Clostridia > Lachnospirales > Lachnospiraceae > Butyrivibrio > Butyrivibrio sp. ob235. The sequence continues at coordinate 121,302 of NZ_FOBE01000008.1, read as the reverse complement.
TATAATGTTAAAATCTCATCTGTTGAGAATTCCTCTAATGGTTTGTCATACTCATTAGAAATTTCATATCCCCCATCATGCCTGCAATCTATTTTTATTTCTTTTATTCCATCCATATTGGACTGCCATGTTACATCTTTGTATTTTACAGATTTAAATCCTGATATTACATCCTCTCTTGATTTCCTGGAATGATATACTTCTCCTTGAGTTTCCGTGTATTCAACAAATTTATTAGGAATAGGAACAATTAATCCATATCCAATTCCATCACTCTCTCTGGATCCTATATGCATATCTGTTGTTTCCAGTAGCCATTCAGGATGAGGATCAACAGCCTGTGCTGCTTCATCCGCCTCTTTTTGGAAACGCTTTTTCATATCTGCTTCATATTCTGCCTGAATCGCATTTCGAAGCTCATACACCTCATCCTCACGTCCATCAGCTCTTGCCTCATTGATAATGGGATTATCCTCTACAAAGAAAGCACTGCTCTTTTGTGAGCATCCTGTAAGAGTGGGCATAAATAATGCTGTTGTCATCATCACCGTTATCATTTTCATTGATAATCCTTTAATGTCCTTGATAACCCACTTCCATGTTTCTTCATCAAAATATTTTTCTGCCATTTCTTTTTCCTCCATAATGATTGTTTTTTTTCTGTTCTATCTATAAGTACCAACCATTTTGGATTCGGTTTTATAATTTTGAAAAAATTTTTTTAATTTTTAAATTAATCAAGAATCTGCCATTCAACACTTTTCCCATTTTTGATATCTTCAGTAAGATCTTCTGCATTTTCTACATCATGCCTTTTACCCTCAGCATCTATAAAACTTTTATCCCATCCACTATTCTCAACACCTCCATCTCCATATATATCTATATATCCATACTCATTGAGATTAATAATGTTTCTGGTCCATGCCACATCAGAGTAAACTGTCTGCAAAGTACCATTAATATTTTTTATTAATAAATATTCTTCCCAGCTTTCCAGTGGTTCTTCAGAGGGAGTGTGTATTACAACTGCCAGTTCTTTATCGCCATCATTACCACAATCTATATAAGCATATTCTATCTTTTCAAGAGATACTCTATCCGTCATCCAATCTTCTTTATAGAATGCAATTAACGTATCTACAATTTCTTCAAGAGTATAATCCTGCTTTGTAAAATTCTTAAAAGAAAAATAATAACCAAGGTCATTTTCTGTGTTAATGTGTACGCTTTCTTCATTATGAAGGAATTTTTCATACAAAGTTGTATCCATTTCCGTATCGCTACCAAATGCTTTAATATCAGTAATTATGAGTCCACCAAAAATATCAGGATTACCACCCTTAACTGCCTTAGCAGTAAATGGATAAGATTCAGCTGGTTCGCTCTCTATGCTTATTTTGTATGTACCATTCAATGTGTAGGTTCCGTCACTATTATTTACTACTTCCAGACTCCCATAATTAAAGTCTATCAACTCCATGTCTCCGGTGAAGTGGAGATCATCGTAATCCGAATCCGGTGTTACTCCGTCATCATTAAAATCATAATCACTTGGTATAGTAACTCCGAAAGCTTTCCATATATCTGTAATAAGTCCTTTCGTAAGTTTATCTGTTTTACTCCAGGGGAAAGCCTTCTCTTTGTCTGAAGTACGAATATGCATAGCAAGTGCATATAAACGGGCACATCTCACATAATCGTTATAAACTAATAGATTGTTATAATCAAAATAAGCAATAGCATCTACTATCTGGATTTTCTCATCATCAGTTAAAGCAATTTCTTCCTCATTCTTTGCTTCTGGATTTTCTGTTGAGTCAATTAACTTATCAATCATGAATTCATATTCACCATTTGGACGGTATGAATATACACCTGTATCTGTACTCTGATATACATCCTCACTTATTTTTTTGGAATTTACATGAGTTCCTATCCATCCTTCTGCTGTAATAGTTTTTCCAACAAATTCATTAAAATCCAAATCTTCTAAAGAAGTATACGGCAGTATCCACGCTTCATTAATTTCTACAACATCTCCATCTACAAGTAACTTAACTGGTTCTGTAAATCTAATTCCATATTCATTCATCCACGATTGCCCATATTTTTTTTCGTGTTCCTCAAGCTTTTCTCTGTATTCGGAGATATCCTGATTACGAATTACTGTACCTGTAGCAACTAATTGTTCTTGTAATCCTGGTAATGAAATGTTATCAGGATCTTTTTCATCAGTCATAGGCATTTCATCTCTATTATCCTCTGATTCATCATTTCCTTCTTTGGTCTCCAATGTATTTCCTATTTCACTTTCATCCATTTCAGCAACAATCTCTGTTTCTTTTTCGTGATTATTCACCGCTACATATGTTGCTGCGGCACCGCTGCCTGCTCCAATTAGTACTGCACCTGCAATAATAAGTGCCTTTATACCCATTGAAAGTCCGGTTCCTGTAGCTACTGCTGCCCCTGTTGCTCCTATAGCCCCGGCTGTTCCCGCCGCAGCACCTGCACCGCTAGTGGTAGCAGCAATTGTTCCGGCTCCTGTTGTTACCATCTTTGCTGAGATTCCAGCTCCTGCATTTCCAATAGTAATAGCTGTAGATGCAAGTCCAACCTCTGCGCAGCTTACTGCATAGATGCCTCCTGCTGCCTTTGCTGAAAGCTTTGTATTTTCAGACATAAGCTTGATAGCATACCATATTGTAGGTAGGGCAACAGCATGAAGTCTGATACCATCTCTCTTTTCTGTTCCTTCTACCTTTTCCTTCAGGAATTTTCGTGCATAGTTCAGGCGGCTCTTTACAGTTCCCTCTGAGCAGTTCTGCATCTGTGCTATTTCGCCAACTGAAAATCCATCGAAATAGTATGCGATAACCGCTGCCTTCTGAACCTCAGGAAGCTCATCTATAAACTCCTGTATAATACGGCTTGTTTCCTTCTGATCTGTTGACAGCTCAGGAAGAGATGCAAGGTCATTACTTTCTAAAGTCTCGAAAATATCCTTCCCTTCATCGTCTAAGTTAGGCAGTACATCCTTTTTCTTTCTAAATAGTTTCATTCCCTGGTTATGGCAGATTCCGTCCAACCATCCAAAAAGAGACTCAGTATTCTGAAGGCTCTTTATGTTTTTGTAGGCTTCGATATATACAATCTGAGTAAGATCCTGTGCGTCTGCTTCATCCTTCATGTAAGCCTTAGCACGAAAATATACATGATTGTAGGTTGCAGAATAAACTGCATTAAACCCTTCTTCTTTTCCTTTTGCCATTTCCTCTATGGCTTTCTTCAAACTTTCATCCATTATCAATATCTCCCATCATTAGATTTTGTAGTTGTCGAAACTGCTTTCCTCCTTCCCTTGGTTCTACTTATAAGTACCCGGAAAGTTGAAAATGGTTTTATATTTTTTAAAAAATTTTTCTGTTAGTAGTTTTCAGCCTAAAATCAGGGATTTCTATAAAATAAACCCCTTAGGTGACACTATTATTCACCTAAGGGGCTTTTACCTGCTGGGGTTAACCCCTGTATTAAATTACTTTTTGATGACCTTTATAAGTTTTTTCTTAGTGCTGCCTTTTACGCCTTTAACCTTGATGACAGCGTCCTTGTTAATTTTCTTGAAAGCTCCTTTACCTATTTTCAGGGATTTGTTTGCTTTTATGGTGACCTTTTTGAGTTTCTTACACCCCCTGAAGGCATTTTTTCCTATAGAAGTAACATTACTGCCAATCTTCACAGATTTTATTTTCTTATTGTTTTTGCAGGCATTTTTAGCTATAAATGTGACGGGATAAGATGTACCATCTACTGTAACAACATCCAGAACAGCTTTCTTTTTTGATGCGATTTTTGTTGCACAGGCATTTCCATTAACATCAATGTAGTATGTAATATCATCAATAGTTACTGTCATTGGCAACTTAGCAGCATTATTTCCTACCGTACCTGATGCATCTTTTTTATCAGTATTTTCATCTGTAGGCATGTTTTTTGATGTGTTATCATCTGTAGGCATGTTTTTTGATGTGTTATCATCTGAGTTCTCTGCAGGCCTTACAATCGTTATCACATCAGAATTAGCATATTTATTCAAATCGCATGATGATGTTTTTAAAGTGACACTTTCTACATAATCTGAAAAAGTGTATTCATGTTCTGTTTTAGCCATACTACAATTGCAATAAGTTATTGAACGTTGGCCATATCCATATCTGAGAGTATGACCATATCCATCATCGGTCCAACTTATTTTCCATAATTTCTTTCCATTATTTTCATACCATTTTGCTGTTATTCCGGTTGGCTGTGGCATTCTCTCATTTAAATTTATCTCGTAGCTTGCTATTCCATAATTGGATTTTTTCAAACAATAATCAATAGTTAATGTATGTGTCAGAGGTTCATCATCACATCCAATAACATAAAGAATTATCTTTCCAAGATTGTCGTAGTAGTTGAATAAACCTAAGTCATACTCATCAATTGTCTGATCCTTTTTCAGAGCTCCTAACTTATTATAATGAAAACAATTCTTTTTGCCCTTTTCATCTACGCTATATACCAATACATAATAGTTTCCATCACTAACAGTTTTGAAATGATATTTATCATTGATGCATTTCAGATCCTTAACAGGTTGAATTTTTTTCGCTGCTTTGGAATTAATGGATACACATCCAAATAAGACTATCACACACATAAGTGATGTGATAAAGAGTAAAAGATTCCCCAAGATTTTTTTCATTTTCAATTCCCCTGACTTTTCTATTCTGCACTATGGCAGGCTCCCTCATAGTCAATAATTATATCACAAGTCGATTATTATATTCATAAAGAAAAATCCACGGCAGATGCCGTGGACTTTGTCTACAGTCTGAAGGGAATAACTTAAAGTTAATCCCTTTTCGCATATTCTTTGTTCTTATCATTACTTGTTTGTTAGAAAAGCTGTTATTTCTTCTTGGGTTGGCATTACAGAAAGTGCACCTTTTCTGGTGGTTATAATAGATGCCGCAGCGTTTGCAAACGACAGGCATTCAAATAATCCGTCTTTTGTCAGATTATCAAGTCCGTTTCTGTGGATGTAATCTATGGCACAGGCACAGAAGGTATCGCCTGCTCCTGTAGTCTCTATAGTAGCAGGATTTCTGTACCCGTCTTTTTTGATCACCATATCTTTGTAAAGAGCTATACTTCCTTCAGGTCCAAGTGTGGCAAACACGATTGGAATACCAAAGTCTCTCTTTATTTTCCTTGCTCCTGCCTCTATATCCTTAAGGCCTGTAAAAAGCTCAATCTCATTATCTGAAATTTTCAGGATATCACAGTTTTCAAAGCCATATTTCATAGCATCTATTGCATCGTCTACGTTCTTCCATAAAGGTTCTCTGTAATTTGGATCAAAAGATATGACTGCTCCGCTCTCTTTAGCTATTGTAACAGCTCTGACAGTTGCCTCTTTTGCAGGTTCGTCTGTCATTGACAGTGTTCCAAGATGAAATACATCTGCATTCCTGATAAGATCAGCATTCTTCTCAACATCCTCTGCTGTCAGCATCATGTCTGCTCCGGGCTTTCTGTAAAAAGAAAAATCTCTGTCTCCATTTGGAAGCTTGTTTACAAATGCAAGGGTAGTATTTACCTCCTCGTCAAAGACAAGTCCGGTAGAGTCTATACCCTGCTTTTCAATTCTCTCTCTTAACATTCTCCCAAAAAAGTCGTTTCCAACCTTGCCGATAAAAGCTGTGCTGTTGCCTAAATTCTGAAGCATTGACAGCACATTACAGGGTGCTCCGCCTGGATTAGCCTCAAATAAAGGATTTTCCTGGTTGCTGTCTCCGCTTCCTGTAAAATCAATAAGCAACTCTCCCAGCGCAACTACATCTTTTTTCATAAGTTATTTCCTCTCAAGCTCATACATAGTAACATCCATCAGAAGTTCTCCAACTGCCTTAAAACTGATACCTTCAGCTCTGACATCTGTAAGGATTACCATAGACATTACCTGCTGTCCATTATTGATGAAGAGCTCCATGCTGTATCTGTCAAGAACAAGTCTAAGTGAAATCTCACCCTTATTTCCTGCAACCTTACATCTTCTCTGATGAACAATGGCTCTTCTGCTTCCTGAATGCTTTCTGTCTATCTTAACAATATTGTCAACAGGATCATATTCAATCGCTGAATAAGCCTTGCCATTATCAGCAAAACGAATTTCAAATTTTTTATATGAAAGTTCTGCCTGTGTAGATCTGACTCTTACTGTCATATCTACGCATCTGCCCTCAATACTTGAAAGTGAAGCACTATCAGAAATAAGTACATTCTGTCTGCTGATTCTTTTGCCGTAATAATTCTCTATCTCTCTGGCAGGCCACTGAATAAGTCTGTTATCCTTAATAGTTATTTCCCTTGGAATACTCATCTGGCCAAACCATGGGAAGTCATCGCGCCTGATTCCGCATGTATCCCAGTTCTGCATCCAGCCGATCATGACTCTTCGTCCATCAGGAGTCTTGATTGTCTGTGGCGCATAAAAATCAATACCATAGTCAACAGCCTGACAGTTTTCTTCGCAGAATTCTCCATTTTCATCGATACTTCCTATCACACACAAGGTTCCGTTTCCGTTGTGGAACTCAAGCTCTTCAGGGAGCATATCCTGCGGGCTTGTGAGAAGGACCTGTTTACCATCGTGGTTAAAGTAATCAGGGCACTCCCACATTACACCGAATCTGTGGTTGTTCTTGATAACAGTCTTATCATAGGACCAGTTAATACCGTCATCACTTACATACTGAAGTATCTGTCCGTCCTTATCAATGGTCTTGTTGCCAACAACCATGTAATACTTACCGTTTTCCTTCCACACCTTGGGATCTCTGAAGTCGAATTTTCCGGCTCCTTCAGGAAGGCTGTCTGCATTAATTACAGGGTTATTCTCGTATTTCTCATAATCAACACCATCACCTATAGCGATACATTGTGTCTGATACTCGCGGATTTCGCCGTTTTCATCCTCTTCTTTTCTAACGCCTGTATATACGAGAAGCTGCTTGCCGTCTTCCATCTCAATGGCACTTCCTGAAAAGCATCCAAACCCGTCATATTTTCCATCAGGCGCCATTGCACAGGGAAGATACTTCCAGCTGATAAGGTCAGTACTTTCTGCATGTCCCCAGTGCATAGGTCCCCATACTGTCTCATAGGGATAATACTGGTAAAACATATGATATTTTCCCTTATAGATGCTAAAGCCGTTAGGATCGTTCATCCAGCCGCATCTGGGTGTTAAATGAAAGAGGGGACGCTGCTCCTCAGGTATCTTTGCTTCCTTTTTTACTTCATATTCTCTTGCTTTATTTAACTTATCACTCATAATATTCCTCATTTACCATAAATCTTTATATCACTTGCGTCTGCATTTTCCATATTCAGCTTCCAGGTAGCTCCAACTGCTGAATAAATGCGGTTTGACAGTGCCTTTTGCCCGTCTACATAGATAACCACTATGTCTTTTTCAACTACAACATCAACCCGATATTGTCTGCCTTCCTCCAGCTTCATAGCCTGATAGTTGGGAAAAGCATTGTATGAAATGTTGTCCTCTTTATTATTTACAGAGATCTTGTACTCTTCTCCCTTTTCAGCATTGGAAAATACGAGATCGCATATTCCATCTGCCTGCATCGTAAGTTTATAGCTTAAATGACAGGTATCGGGTACATCTCCCAAATCAAGTGAACTATCTGCAGCTGCCTCAGATAGTATCTCCTTATTAAAATACTCATTATATTTCTCAGGCATGCACACCCCCAGTGTGCCATCCTGCAATTGTCTAAGCTCATATACCAGTACGCTTCCTGCCCATGTGTACATGAGGCCATCGCTTTCTCTCTTTTTGCGATCAAGAAAGCCGATCAGATATCTTTTACCTTCGTACTCACATGTTTTTGCTGCATAGAAGCCATTGCCGTCAAATGTGTCAATCTCCGGTTTCTCCCAGGGTCCGAAAAAATCAGACGCTGTTCTGTAGTAAACTACATTGTTCCAGCTAAAGACGAGATAGTATTTATCTCCAAGCTTGAACACATCCGGACATTCCATAAAATTAAGTTCTTTGCTTGTATAAAAATCACCCTTAAAAGTCCAGTTCTCTAAATCCTGCGATTCATAATATATGATCGCACTTTCATCTTCTGCTTCTTTTCTGGCGCCAACCAGCATGATATAGCCGTCATCCATCTTAATAACCTGAGGATCACGGAAATCATTGGTACTGTAGCCATTAGGAGCATGAATTATTTCATCATAATTCTTCTCATATTTTTTGTTGTCTTTACTTGTTGCGTGCATTAAGCACTCTTTATCAAGTCCGTAGGTGTCATAATAGTCATTATGACCTGTGTAAAAACAGTGATATTTCCCACTGTCATCCCTGATAAAGGAACCCGTTCCTATAGCAAGATCCTGAACTTCAGAATCCTCTGCGAATTTCAGAACCTCTCCCTTATCTTCATATGTAGTAAAATCCTTGGTAAAAAACTGATGAAGCGGGTGATAACCTACGCCATTGTGATCAGTTTCATATAAATAATTCAGATATACGCCTTTATCAGTTGAAAGAGCCATTACATCCCCAACGTAGCTGTCCTCTGCTCTTGGGAAAAGGCATTGCTCGCCCTTTTTATCAGCGCATCCGGTTAATAAACATAACATAATACCAAATAAAGCTATTGTTTTTCTTTTCATCTCTTATAAAAGAGGGAGGAGATAACTCCTCCCTCACCTTTCGCTTATCAAGCTAATCCCATAAGATGTAACAATGTGTATTACTTGTAGAACTCATCAAGGTACTTCTGATAGATTGCAAGGTAATCCTCAAGACCATAAGCATTAACCTGCTTGATGTACTCATCCCAATCTGCATCTGTAAGGCCGTTCATAACGAAGTTACTTCTGCTGGAGTTGATGAAGCTGATAAGATCAGTCTGGATTGTTGTAAGCTTCTCTGTGTCATCAGCTGTCATGAATACGTTAGGATATACATACTGGCAATGCATATCATCTGTGTAGTACTCTTTGATCCAGTCAAGACGATACTGAGCATCATCAGGACATGTTACATATACACCATAGTACTCATCAAGGATTGCAAGAGGTCCGCCAACTGCCTCAGCCTCACGAACTTCTACAGGTGAAGCATCGCCAAGAGGAGCATGCTTAAGCATCTTCTCACCCTTTTCGTTTTCGCCAAGCTCGAAGATATCGAACTCATCGTCCTCACCATATGTTCCCCAGTTGTTCTGAGGTGACTGGAAAGGATCATACATACGATCAAGCCATGCACATACGAATGCAGGGTTGTCGCACTTAGCTGTAACTACGCATCTGCCGCGGTCAAAACCTGATGTGAATGAACCGTTCATAGGTGTTACGTTCTTGGTATCAGCCTGAAGAGCTGCAAGAGGCTCATAGTCCTCAAGGTTGTCGATGTTAGCAACGTCCCATGTGAAGCATACGCCGTATCTGTGAGATTTTCCCTTAGCAACGTATGTTGACCAATCCTGTGTGAAGCACTCGGGATCGATAAGTCCCTCATCATAGAGATTATGAAGCCACTGCATACCTGACTTGAAGCCGTCCTGAGTAGCTGTGCAGATAACCTTCTTGTCATCTGTTACAGCGATGTGCTGTCCTATATCGTTATCACCATAACCTTCACCAAAACCGTTGATAAGAAGGCTGGGATCCTGATCGTTCATGATGCATGACATAGGGATGATATCACCCTCGATGCCAAACTCTGCCTGAAGCTCTGAAGCGTGATCCTTGAATGCCTTAAGTACTTCTTCGAACTCGTCTACTGTTGTAGGCTTCTCAAGTCCTAGGAAATCAAGCCACTTCTTGTTGATGTAAGTAAAGTTGTTACCTACTGTCTGGATAGCTGTCTTGTTGGAACCAAGCTGCTCGATCCAGGGAAGAGCCCAGATATGGCCCTCTGAATCCTCACACATTGTGCGATATTCAGGATACTTATCGAATACAGCCTTAAGATTAGGCATGTTTTTGTCAATATATTCTTCAACAGGAAGAATAACGCCCTGGTCTGCATATCTGATAAGATCAGAGTTACTGAATCCTGCATTGAATACGAAATCTGTAAGCATGTCCTTGTTAGCCATTGTCAGCTGAATCTTGTCTCCCCACTGATCGTTTGAAATAGCTGTCCAATCTACATGTACATTGGTCTCCTCTTCAAGTCTCTTGAAGATTGTTCTGTTGTTAGGCTCAGCCTCTGTTCCTGAAGGATAGCTGATTGTACCTGTGATAGTAACCTTCTCTTCAAGAGGAAAAGTGATGTTCTCAGCATCTACCTTAGCTGCACCACTGCCAGTTGAAGTCCCCTTGCCACAACCTGTGAGCGCACTTGCTGACATAGCAATGACAAGCGCTGTAGACAGTAACTTTGTTGTTTTCTTTTTCATTGTCCTCTCCTTTTCATTAGAAACTATTCAAACCTGTATAACAGGTGAATTAACGTTAGCCTTTAACTGAACCAACCATAATTCCCGAATCAAAATACTTCTGGAAGAACGGATACATAACTATCAAAGGCAAGCTTGAAATGATGATAGTTGCATATTTCAAAAGCTCTGCAAGCTGTGCTCTTTGTGCAGTACTCTGCATATCTGCAATCATACCCGGATCTGGCTCATTCTGAATAAGGATTGCTCTAAGAACGAGCTGCAAAGGCTGCTTACTTGCTGAATTCAGATAGATCATTGCATCGAAATAGCTGTTCCACATTCCTACGAACTGCCAGAGGATAAGCACTGCGATAAGTGGTGTACATACAGGAAGCAATATTCTAAAGAAGAACACCAATTCATTAGCTCCGTCCACATCAGCAGCTTCTCTAAGTTCGCTTGGAACACCTTTGTAGTAAGTTCTTGCGATGATCATGTTCCATACGCTAAATGATCCCGGAAGAATTACAGCCCACATGGAATCAAGAAGTCCCATGTTACTGATAAGAAGGTATGTAGGGATAAGTCCGCCTCCGAAGAACATTGTTATGATGAAAATCGTGTTGAAGATTGATTTTCCCTTAAAATCATCTCTTGACATAGGATAAGCACACAAAAGAGTTATAAATACTGAAATTACTGCAAACAGTACGGAATAAAGAATCGCATTGAAAAATCCCGTCCATATCTGTGAGTTGGTCATAACTCTCTCATAAGCTGTCAGTGTCCACTTACTGAAATCAAAAACAATACCTTTATTCTGAAGTGTTATCGGATCCATAAATGAAGCAACGATGATATAAACCACAGGTCCGATTATAGCCAGCACGAAAGCTGCAAGAATGATATATCCTACAAGAAGGAATATTTTATCTCCAAGAGAAGCTCTTGCGAACTCGCTCTTTTTATTTGATGTCTTAATCATTTTCTTTTTCCCCTTATAATCCCTGTCCATCGTTAAGCTTCTCAACTATCTTGTTAACCGCAATGAGAAGTATTACGTTTACAATTGTATTAAAAAGTCCTACTGCTGTTGAATAACTGTAGTCACCATTCAAAAGACCCTTCTTATATACATAAGTAGCTATGATCTCGGATGATGCAAGGTTCATGTCAGACTGAAGTGCATACGCTTTTTCAAAACCGATACTCATGATGTTACCTGCCTGAAGAATGAACTGGATAACTACCATATCCTTGATGGCCGGCCACTCAACTGCCTTGATCTGTTGCCAGATGTTAGCTCCATCAATCTGTGCTGCTTCCTTAAGCTCCTTACTTGCATTGGAAAGAGCTGCTGTGTACATGATTGATGCCCAACCGGCTCCCTGCCAGATTCCGCTGACGATGTAGATCGGTCTGAACGCTTCCGGAATTGTAAGGAAGTTGATGTTCGTTCCAAGCATCATGTTAAGCGGTCCTGTAACTGAAAGAAGGATTCTGACCATACCGCAAAGTACGATGACTGAAATGAAGTTCGGCATGTACAGTACAAGCTGTATCTTCTGCTTGATCTTGCTGCTCGATACTCTGTTAAGAAGGAGTGCTAAGATAATCGGCATCGGGAAACCCCAGAGAAGACCAAATACACTAAGCTTCAATGTATTTATGAGATACTGCATAAAGTCCGGTGACGATAAAAACTGTTGGAAATATTTAAGACCTACCCATTCGCTTCCAAGTATTCCTTTAAACGGGTTGTACTTTTGGAATGCGATCAGAATTCCTCCCATAGGAAGATACCTGAAGACGATTGTAAGAAGTAGTGCCGGTCCTAAGAAGAACACGTAAAGCTGCCAATGCTGCTTAACATATACCAGGGTGTTATGCATCGAATTATCTTTTACCTTTGTGTTCATGTAGTCCCTCCCAAGTTTTACATTTGCAAAATTCTCATTTGCATATGTAAAATATAGCACCCATATTTTCAGCTGTCAACATAATTATTTTACATTTGCACAATTAATATTTACATTTGACACTTTAATTTTTACATTTTATAATGATATAGGTGTCAAAAAGTCATAAATACCTACTATCTGGGGCACACCCATCTTTTGACACATTCATCTTTTATTTAGAAAGTGGAGACTACATTATGCCAGCAAAAGTCACCTTACAGGATATAGCAGATGCTCTTGGAGTATCCAGAAATACCGTATCCAAGGCTATAAATAACACCGGAGTTTTAGCTGAAGCTACCAGACAGAAAGTTTTAGAGAAGGCTATCGAAATGGGGTACAAGCAATTTTCTTATGCCAATTCCATTTCAGACATTACAAATCCTTTCAGTTCCCAGCCCAAGGCTTCAGGAGAGATTGCTCTCTTTTCAGGCAATTTCCTTAATAATTCTCACTTTGCTTCTACCATGCTGGATAAATTTCAATATGAAATTTCTATGCTTGGCTATAGCCTGACAATGCACCGGGTTGATCATCAGAATATAGAGTCAAGAACTCTTCCTCTCTCATACAGACCGGATAACACCAAGGCTATTGTATGCATCGAAATGTTTGATCACTCCTATTGTGAAATGTTGTGCAGCCTAGGATTACCTGTTCTCATGATAGATGCTCCCGTTGCAAGCTACTGGAGACCATTAAACGCAGATGTTCTGCTCATGGATAATTTTTCCAATATATATACAGTCGTTAATGACATGAGCAAAAAGGGAATTACCAAGATAGGATTTGTAGGCCAGGTCACACATTGCCGTTCTTTCTACGAGCGATTCATAGCCTTTAGGGAGGCAATGTATATCAATAATCTGAACTTTGACGAAAAATATTGTCTTACAGAGGTTCATCCTCACGGATTAGAATATAGAGAATACTTATTCGAAGCTCTTACGAAGATTCAAGAAATGCCCGAACTCTTTATTTGTGCCAACGATTTTGTAGCTCTCGATCTGATATCCGGCCTCAAGAGAATGGGAATAGAATGTCCACGTGATATCAAGATATTCGGTTTTGATGATTCCCCCGAGTCCAAGATCATGTCTCCTTCTCTCTCAACCAGCCACATACACAGCCAGATAATCGGTTATTCAGCTGCCAACCTTGTAATCTCAAGGATTGAGCAGCCTGATCTCAATTACAGGATAACCTATACAGAGACTGATCTTATTTACAGAGAATCAACACAGATGTAATAAAATGAAAGAAACAATGTCGCTTGCGACATTCTCGCGCCGTTGCAAGATGTCCGGGGGACATCTGCTTTGCAACGACCGAAGTGGAACGTAGACGCGATTGCTGAAGGCAACATATTCCTATCGCGCGATGTGCAGATCACTTGGCGAGGTTTTTTCGAGCCTAGTGAAATGTCATACACAGTAGTGCGCATCCATAGCGGAGCGCTTTTTATGATATAGGAATTTCGGAGAAATTTCCTATATCACAAAAAAGCTGGCCAATAAGCCAGCTAAAAAGTATCTTTTATGATATGTTCAAACATGTCAGCATCTGTTATAGTGATCAGAGACAGTCGAGAGCCTGGGATCTATTCTAGATGTGATCCCCTAACCGAGCCAAACGGCTGTCTTTTTAATTTGTTTTATCTATTGTCTTGACATAATGTGTTGCATACAGCTTCTCTATGTATTCATTTCCGGTTTTGCTAAACCTTAGCTGTACTATAGATTTGTTTTTCCTTCCCCACTGCTTATAAAAAGTAAAGCTTGGTTTCAGGTCATTCTTCCCAGAGTAGCGCTTCATTTCTTCAAGAACACCTGCTAACTTTTTCAGGTTGATCTTACAGACTTTTTCAAGATACGGGATCTGGCCATTACGCCATCTCTCATAATCCTCTTTTGACAGGATATCCAGATCCATAAGAGTCTGTACTGCTGTAGCGTAGCCTGTATTATTTACCTGCTGATACATAGAGCTGTTTACTCTGCTAATGAGTTGTGACTGATTCATTGTTTTTCACCAAGATACTTCATAAGAGTGTCAAGCCCCTCCATCGGAACACAGAATGTTCCATCTCAATCCAATCATCTATATATTGTAGTCGATTGGTTCTTTTGATGGAATATCTGGTATAAATATTCCAATTATTCCACTCATTCCACGGCTTTTTAGAAGTTTTTGTTGACATTTTGTTGATATTATCCGGTAGCAACCACTTGTTATGAATGTGGTTACATAAGTCATTTTTTCAAAAACTTATCTGCTATCTTCTCTAACTCTGCAAACTTAGAAGATCTCTTCACCAAATTTCTATTTTTATCTGGCTTGTTTGTCACCAGATCATACACTTTGTTTGCCCTATTCTCGATCGTATCAGCATGATCTCTGCACCATTTTAGCTGCTTTTGCATAAGTTCTTTATGATTTTTAATCTCGACAGCATCATTCTTGTGTATTGTTAAATCCACTTTCTGTATAACGCTATCTATAACAGGAATCATATTATTGATGTTAAGAACACCTATAAGTTTACTTGTTCCATCCTCATTTTTCTTACTATCATCAAAAATTTTGATAAAATCAACCTGACTTTTCTTGTTCTGGAATTTAGGTTTTGGCGAAGTAAGTGGTATACAGTAATGCCTGCCATTGAGAAGTACAACAACTCCAACAAATGGCCTGTTCTCCTTTCCTCTCTGCGGAGATATAGACATAACATTATCATCCGCATTGGACAAATCCCTGATATATTTTAAGTCAATGTAGTAAAAGTTCAGTTTCCTCAAGTAATCATGCTCCTTAATAACAAATAACGAGCTACGTCGCATGACGCAGCTCGTAAAATTCCTTTTCGCCGGTAGGGCTCCCGTCTTAATAAAGTTCCCATTTGTTTTATATGGTAGGGCTCCCATCTGATAAAGCTCCCGATTATTTTATATGGTGGGGCTCCCATCTGATAAAGTTCCCATTTCGCTTGGTAAGGAAACCAATACATCTCTTCGATGTAACTAAATACTAACATCTCCAAACATATGTTGCAATATCAAAAATACACAAATAATTTTCATTATAGTTAGACGTGATTACATTCCCCTATTGTCGTTAAACGGCTATGCGCTAACTTTGTGTATGCATCAATCCAGCCACGTTCTTCAGCAGTAGTATCAAGCTGACTTGAACAATAATCCAGGAATTCTTGATATCCCTGCATTGCCGATCTGTAATCCCCTGCATGATAGTAATTATCAGCCACCTCAAATAAAGCCTTAAAGCGCAGAGGATGAACATCGTTGTTCTCCCAAAACTGCTTATATAATTTACATGAATATGTATAATCGCCGGCCTTTTGGAGTTCCTGGGCTCGGATTAGTATGTCTGGAATATCTTTATTCATATTTCTTTCCACGCTATTTACCATTATTTCTTCGAATATCAGCAGTGTCCTGAACTGCCTTAGGCAGCCAATCTTCTTTGACATAATCAAGCGGAATAACCAACTCTTGAATTTTGTCATCCTTGCCAGGCCTCTTGATATCGTCTGGCAAATAATCCAGCCCGACCTCCCTTAAGCTCATAACACTATCATAAATCCATCCAACAGCTTGGTTATCACAATACAAGCAATAGCACCCAAACATCTTTTTTACCTTTACATCAAGCTCTATGAGTGCATCTAACCATTCTTGAACTATTTGCGGATCTTCATAAGCCATCTTATTCCCTCCGTAACGGTAACGCTATTACAGTTCTTTTCATAAATATTATATACTTTTACGCAACTGAAAACAGTGGTATATTGCGAGAGCATCAAATCTCACTATACGATATAGGAATTAGATTCTACCGACCATTACTTGCAGAAATGCTTCAAAAAAGGCATCATATAATTAGTATGTGGTTTTCATAAAATGAAATCAGGAGTAAAAGATGATCAAGCTTATTAAATCTGAGCTGTTCAGGCTCGGAAAATCTTTTTACAAGCATTTCATAATTGCATAAACCTTAGGTTCTATTCTTGTAATTGATTCCAACTAAATCCTCCAATCTATATGTGGATTATTTCCATCACTAAAGAAGAGCGGCACTAACTGGCAAATGTTATAGTTTCTTTGATACAAGATGCAGGATACAATAGCTTTCATCCTTGAACACTATATCCATTCTTTAAGAAAAAATCCAAATCACCGTTAGGAAATACTCCCTTTTCATCGGTTATCGCGATTACTTCTGAATACTCTCCGCGCAGATGCTGCTCCAGCGCTCGTAACGGTGCTGTCTTATAATCATATTCCGAATCTGACCTGTATATACATGTTATCTTTTCCCACACATCTTTTCTATCATAATAATGCCGGAACAATATGATTTTTGCTCAAATCTTACCTGAGGAAACGATTTCTTGATTTCCTCCACAACAAAATATATCTCATCATCATCCCAGTCACTGCCTTCTTCTGCCTTGCATTTTTCAAGATCTTCCCTTGTTTCAAATGCTACATCTCCAATAAGGATCTTTCCGTATTCATTTAACCTGTCTATTAGTTCTGAAAAGAAGCCTATCTTCTGTTCATCTGTAAGATGATGTAGGGAATAAGTTCCAATGATGAAATCAAACTTACAATCCTTAAGCTCTTGGACTAATCCTTTTGAAAAGTCTCCTTGATACAGATTCGCATCCGGCATTTTCTCCTTGGCCAGCTCAATCATTCGCTCAGAGAAGTCTTGACCATATATCACGCACCCATTCTCATAAAGCTTTGTAGTAAGTGTACCGGTTCCAAAACCAATATCTAAAACACAGGCATTCTCCTTGGTCATAACCTCTTGAAAAATACCGCCTAAAACATTCTTATATCCTGCAAACGGATACCTATCTTCTTCATCAGAAAGCCCTACAGCTGCATCATATCCATCTGCCCATAAATCAAAACCTCTATTATCTAGCATATACCCTCCGTAGATTCAGTTTCACCTATCTTGAATTCATACCACTCTTCATCTGTTTTCTTAAATCCTATCGATTCAAACATGCACTGACTCTGTGTATTAAAGGAATAGATATTAGCCTTGACTGTTTGCATGCCTTTTTCTTTCGCCAATCTCAGCATATCCTGAATGCAACTTCTTAGACTGGTATCTTTCCCTGTACATCTTTATCTGCTTTGTCAGGATATCCCTGTCAGCATCCCCATAGCATACAATTATGTTCGCGTATCTGTTGTCTTTCATTATCCTATCAGCCGTTTGATTATATCTTTTGTATCATCACTGAAATCCCTAAGATCATCCATGGTTATGACCTTGTACCTTAAAAGAGATACAAGATGATTGTAAAAGTTTGATCTGCTTATATCTGTGATCACAACTCCAGGATTCCTCTTGTCCGCTTTTAGACGCCCTTCAAGTGCCCAGTATTTATCAGACGAAAGCTTATCGCTGTTGAGGATTTCCTTATATTCCTCAACAAGCTTCCCCATATATGCTTCCTGCCACTCAGGAAGGTTCTTTCTAAAAAGTTTCCAGTCTTTTTCAGACAATCCTACCATATTTCAAGTCTCCATTTTTCTAAATTATTACTTACAATTTTAAGGTTGTAGTATGCGTTTTACAATAATGAAGCCATGAACAATTGATGAACGAAACCTCATAAAATCAAGGAAACTTATTCACAAAATGCGACATAAGGCGTAAAATGAGACCAACCAGGGCGCATAAGCCCGCAACTACACATTCTTATGGAGGTGAAAAAGTATGAATAAGCCAGAACTCGTTGAAGCTATGGCTAAAGAGACTGGCCTTAGCAAGAAGGACACAGAGAAGGCTTTAAAGGCTTTCATCGATGTTGTTTCAAAACAGCTCAAGAAGAAAGACAAGGTTCAGCTCGTTGGCTTTGGTACTTTCGAGACAGCTAAGAGAGCAGCAAGAAAGGGTAAGAACCCTCAGACTGGTGCCGAGATCAAGATCCCTGCTTCTATCGCTCCTAAGTTTAAAGCTGGTAAGGCTCTTAAGGACCTTGTAAACAAGAAGTAATCTGATTATTAACCAGTAACTATTAATAAAGCAAATTTAATCATTACAAATTCAGGCTGTTCACGAAAAAGTGGACAGCCTTTAATTTTGTTCTGATTTTAGTGCCTGTTGCCCGATCCAGAGCATATGAAATGGTCGAAAATTTTCTATATTTGCAACCGCTCTATTTTTTAATTAGATATGCCATTTTTAAGAATAAGCATGCTATTTAATTTCAATTTAGATAAGCACAAAATATACTTTTCGGCAACATTAAAAAGGCTGTTAAGCGGCTATTTTATGCGATTCTATAAAATTTAGATACACACTTTTTAAAAGAAAGTGCTATAATTATCTTGAATTTAGATAAAGCATTTTTTCTAAAAGGAGCATATTTAAATGGGAGAAATGGAACTAAAAAAAATAGCTATTCAGAACTTTAAGTCATTATATGATGTTACATTTGAACCGGGCAGAGTAAACGTATTTATTGGCACCAATGGTTCAGGAAAGTCTTCTGTTCTGGAAGCCATAGGCGTCCTCAGTGCTGCTATGACAGACAGAGTCAATTCAAATAGTTTGCAGAGAAAGGGTGTCCGCCTTAGCACTTCATCTTTGTATAAATCTAAATTTTTGTCTGTTGAGAAAGAATCAAAAACAGTGGATTTTTCTCTGGAATGGCAGCTGGATGGACATGATTATAATTATATAAGTCATCTTACGGTTCCTAATGATGATGATTCATGGAAGTATTTTGCAGAAAGCGTGTCTTGTGACGGGGATGCTGTCTATGGTCGTAGTAACAGAACCAGCGCCCAGCTTAATAACAAGATCGGTTATTTTACAATTTCTGAGTCACTTGCAGCAAAGGAATATACTACAGCGGCCAAATATATTGGAAACTATGGCATATATCAACCGGATACATTAACTCTTAGAGGAACAGTTGCGGATCCTGCACAGGCTAATCCCATTGGACTTAATGGAGGAAGACTTGCTGAGGCAATACAGGATCTTCTCCATGAGGATGGTGAGGAGTATATGTTTGGAAGCATGTTCATGGAAGACATGCTTGAACTGATTGACTGGGCATCGGAATTTAAAGTCAGTAAGCCTAAAAAAACAATATTGAATCCAGGGGTTCCGACCACTCAGCAAATAATAGAGTTTAAGGATAAGTACCTGAAAGATACTGCATCATTCACTGGCTACGATGCCAGCGAAGGTGCGCTTTATGTCTTATTTATGCTTGCACTTGCTATGCATGAAAAGGCACCAAAAATGTTTGCAATCGATAGTTTTGATCATGCCATGAATCCAAGACTTGCAAGAAAAGTTACGGAAATATTCAGTCAGAAAATAATCGAAGAAAATAAGACTGTATTTATAACAACCCATAACCCGCTCGTTCTTGATGGACTGGACCTATCCAACGATGCCATACGATTATTTACTACGGAAAGGAATAGACAGGGTCATGTTGAGATAAGGAGAATTCAGGTATCTGATAAACTTCTTGAGATGAACCAGCCATTATCCAGGCTTTGGATCAATGGAGTATTGGGAGGCGTTCCAGAGTTATTATGAGCAAAGTTATAGGAATTGTCTCTGAGGGTCCAACAGATTAC
The DNA here is from genome assembly GCF_900109475.1 of Butyrivibrio sp. ob235. Lineage (NCBI taxonomy): Bacteria > Bacillati > Bacillota > Clostridia > Lachnospirales > Lachnospiraceae > Butyrivibrio > Butyrivibrio sp. ob235. The sequence continues at coordinate 101,217 of NZ_FOBE01000008.1, read as the reverse complement.
CTTGTCCTAAAAGCGGTTATCGATAAGATTACCGGCGAAACCAACAGATATCTTTCCCTCCAACCGGAGCGGGATATGCTTGGTCGATTTGGCAATGGCTGGAAGGGCGTATGGAGATGGTGTGAGGAAACAGAAGAAATTAATACGCTGATGAAAGCGGTGCAACCTCAGATAGATGCCATTGTTATACAGATGGATGGTGACGTAATCCGCAAGGAAAAAGAGATTCACTGCCTTTGTGATTCAACAGCATGTAAATACAAAGGTACAGTTTTTCCCCTGTATTGCGATAAACACGATATAGAATGCCCTGCTGTAGTTCCGTGCAAAGATCATGTGGATGGAAGCATAGGCATAATGGAACATGGAGAAAATGTTCTTGCGCTAGCGCTCAAAGCTGATGATATGAGCCATATAGCAATCACTATACCATGTGACAGTACAGATGCATGGGTAGTCGCAGCATATGATGATTTGGATAATATTGAGGATTATGAGGATCCATGGAAGACAATTATAGCAAAAAAGAAATATTATCACGGAATACGTGTAAGAGGTGATAAGAAAAATGTACTTACATACGCTATTTTCAGTAATATGGTCGCTGAACGTTGGAATGAAGTGACTCAAAAATGCATATCTGCTATGAAATTGGATCAAGAAGTTAAAAGAATTCTTCTTAATGAAAATAAGTAAATCATTTGAAAAATTTAACGTGTGCGTTTTTGACCTTTTACATATACCTACGGCATATTCTTTTTTGACTATAATAAGTAATCATAGCCTTAGCATTACGCCAAGGCTATTGTCAAATTCCGTATAAAGCTGCAAACCCTTTATTTCCTACATTTATTATTGGCGCGCAAACTGGTACTTGCTCCAACAATTCACCCTCACGACCTCAGACATTACTATTCTGTCTCGATTATAAATCCTGATGATACATATCTGAGACAGGACACCTTTTCGTATAGCCCGATTTGATTTCATGGACAATAACAGTACTTGCATCCTCTATGAATATTGCCTCATCATACTGTTTTTCTTCAGCATACTCAATATCATCCTGTTCCTTTTCAGAAATAATATTTGCTTCTTTATGATGTGCAATATAGTCGCCTTGCAATGCCTTAGCTATATCACAGTACTCAGGCATGTAATAAATCAAAGTCCGCCACATATTAGTCAAACCTCTTTCAAAACAGTCTCTACGCATATCTGAATTCCTTTGGCGATTTCATCTATGCCAAGCTCAGATTTTGTTTCCGCATCAGATTCAGCTGGATTAGGTACATGGATAAATCCTGCAGAGATATCAAGAGTCTTTGCTTTTAAGTGATTCATTATCCTATAAAAGAGATCATTACATACATAAGCACCGGCTGAGTATGAAAGCTCAGAAGGTATTCCTTCTTTAGTCATGTTCTCTACCATCTTTGCTACAGGAATCGTTGAAAAAATGCCATCTGCACCTACAGAATCTATCTTCTCGAACTTAGGACTGTTTCCCTGATTATCCGGTATCCTTGCATCATCGATGTTAACGGCAATGACTTCAGGTGTGATCTTTGTCCTTGTACCTGCAACTCCAAGCATTATTATGGCGTCAGGTCTGATCTCATCTATTCTTTTTTCAAGTATCGATGCAGCCTCTCCAAATACTACCGGTAACCTGATTAACTCAATATCAGCTTCGCCTATTCTCTTAGGAAGCTGCTTTGCTGCCTCATATGAGGGATTTACCTCTGCTTTATCAAATGGCTCAAAAGCCGTAACGATTACCTTTTTCATAACTCAGCCTCAATATCCTTATTTTCCGTCCTCTTTCTGGTCTATCCGTCTTTTGTAATCAGAAAGCTCCTCTTCATCTGTAATATCATACGTAGCATCCGCTACTATGGCTGTAATCTTACCCCACTCTTTTTCAAGGCAGATCCCATCTACAGACTCTGTCTGATACAGCTCCATAATGGAATCATAGTTATATTCGCCGCTGCCATCGCTTGCTCCGTATCTCTGGAAAGATACATGATCGTCATACTTAATTATCATGTAGGTTTTATCTGTATCTGAGAAGAAAAACTCATATTCCTCTTCCCATCTCGTACGTTGTGATGTTTGCTGGCTGTTGGGGCATACAAGCCCAGTCAAGATCTTCATACTCCTGGTATTTTGTCTCGATCTCAGCGATTTCATTTTGGATGGAAGCAGTAGTATCACTATCAGATGATTCCGTTTCTTCCTTCGGGATAACTTTTTTGTTCAATCCAATTTCTTCGGCGTATTCACCAAGACGGGCCTGGATCTCGTCATCTGTGTTTTCATCTGCAATCACTTCAGATTCTGCAACATTTGCTACATCCGCTGCAGGCTCATCATTCTGATTGGTTTCTTCAACAGTTTTCTCTTCCGCATCAGCAGGCTTTTCCTTTTTGTCTATAGCACTACATCCATTCAAAAACATGCATGTTGTCAGCATTATCAATACAGTTCTTCTCAAAGTACGCATAATTCCCTTAATGTTTATCTCTTTCATTTCTCAAGTTGCCTTTCCTTATGATATGCCTCCCTCCGTGCTTAATTTATTTCCTATTCTTATAACAGATAAACCAGCACTTTTGTTGCAGGTATTAAAAAAAATATTCTTGTGACAAAGCTATAGGTTTTGATATAATGAGTGCCTTAGGGGACGCTGCAGTAATGCAGTTTGAAGAAAAGTTAAAGGGGAATATCAAAAATGAAGAAATATTTGGGAAATCTTTTATTTTTCATCACAGTGTTTGTAATGATTCTTTTTGGATGTACATCCATGACTTCAAAAGCAGCAACCACAATGAAACCTGCAGAAGATGTAAAGTTTGTTAAGGATCATGTTCATTTCAAAGCAGCTGAAGATGGCTACTACACTGTAATCCTTGAGTGCTTTCATGAAAATGGTGAGTACGGAAAAGCCGGATATTTTAAAGGTGTTACATGTGAAGCAAGAAAAGTGAACCAATTTTACAAAGCAAACGAAATTGTGGATTACTCTACATTTTTGTTTAATGAGCGTAATTACAACGTTTATCAAATCAACCTCCATGTAGTTTCCAGCAAAGAAAAAAAAGTAGGCTATGAATATATCAATAAATACAAAAATAATCCAAATTATGTTATTTCCACTTATACTACTCCAATTATCTCAAAAAGAATGGCAAAGCCACAAAATGTCGAGGTGAAATATTTAGACCCGGTGCAACATACCGACTATTTCAGATATAAAGTAAGTTGGAAAAATGACGGATGTTATCATATTGTAGAGACACCATACAACAGATGCAGTGTTGACCCCAGATTTAATTCTGTAAACGTCATAACAAAAACACCTATCTTTAGGGTAAGAACTTGCTCCAGCGATTTTAATGTATATAAGACTTCAGATCCTGCCATAGTTGATTTCACTGTTCCTTCTAATAGCAGTAATAGCAGTGATTCCGATAAGACTGCTCCAAAAGTGGAACGTGAGTCTGCCCTTCCAACAACAGTAACTGTCGATAACATCACCTATTATATTGATGTTAACGGACAGGCCACAGCAACAAAAATAGATTCCAAAAAGAAGGCTTCCCTTGATACCGTTACAGTCGACGTAAAAACCTATCCTGTTGTAGCCATTGCTGATAACGCATGCAAGAACAACAAGAAGATAACGACCATCACAATCGGCTCAAACGTTTCTTCTATCGGTAAAAAGGCATTTTTCAAATGCAAAAAGCTGAAAAAGGTAACCATAAAGGCTAATAAGAACCTTAAGATCGGCAAGAGTGCTTTCAAAAAGATCAACAAAGGCGCTACCATTAAGATTAAAGGTGTAAAAGGAAATACCAAGAAAAAGCTAGTTAAAGCAATCAATACGTAAATTGGTGTATGCTCAGCAACCGGCTGTTTTTCAGCCGATGCTTTCGCATAAAAAATAACAACAATTGTACCTTGAAAATATCAAAATCAGTTTTTGCAAAAAACTCAACCGACTGATTCATCCTTCTAAAAAACCATTCTTTAAGTCATTCCTGCAATGGCGCTCAGGTATCCTGTCAGCATTCGGGCATGATCCATTGAGTTGTCCCAAATGCAATAGCACCATGAAATTTCTCGAATTGCGCTTTAACCACAAACGTGTTTCTCTCGAAGACTTATATGAAAAGGCAATGGGAAAATGCCGTCCCAAGAGCAGAGCTCCATCTTCAAAAATCAGCAATGTTCCCTCGTATTCTTGTGCATGATAAAATCATGCTACAGGAGGAACAACCATGGCCAGTAAAGAACTAATTGCAAAGCTTAGAGAGAAATACATCCAAAATCCGCCAGAAGGCATGTTGGCGAATGAAATCCGCGAGATGGATGATGAAGACCTTCTCGACATGGATTACTTTATGCATGAAGATGATGAATTCTTTGACGAGGTAGATTGGTAATTAAAACCAACATACCTCCGCTTTGCGTGGCCCGGTCTTGTCCGGGCCTATTAATTCAAGGTTTCGCCGCAAGGCGAAATTTCCTATTAAACAAAAAAGCAGCCCCAAGATTACACTCATTTGGGGCTGTTTTTCACTAATTTTCATTATTTCATTCTTTACACAGTTTCGCACATTAGATATGAGTTCTTTTCTTAGCCAAAACAAATCTCGGTCCTTCTTTACCTGTTTCACCATTAGGAATAAAGCCCGCTTTTGACAGTACATTCATAGAAGGCTTATTGTCAGGATCTGTTTCAGCCTCAACTCGAGATACTTTATTCTGCGAAATAGCCTTTCAGTCTCAATTTTTATCATAATCTTTTTCGCCTTCCTTCTTAAACCAAAATGAATAATGATGCTTCTTTCTAAAGCCGAGCCTCTCATAGAATTCCATATCGGAAATGACGTAAGCTCTTTTTGCTCCAAGCTTTTTGGCTCTGCCCAGCGCTTCAAAGATAATAGCCTTAGCAACGCCTCTTCCTCTATATGGGGGAATAGTACATACAGGCTCAACATAAACATAGTCAGTCCCTGCCATATACCATAGCAGACAACATGCCACCATTTCTCCCTTTTCATTGACCGCAACAACACCTAAATCCTTGTTAAAATGCTTCCTGATCCTTGGAATGATTTCTTCTTCACGCTCGAATTCAACTTTATCATCTCCATGGTCAAATCCCTGCCAGAAGAGCCATTGAAGTTCATAAGCATTTTCCATCGGATCCGGGCAAAAGAATTTAAGCCCGTCCGGAAGTTTCGCTTCAAGCGCATCATCAAGCTTTCTCTCCATTATGATCTCATCCTGATCGGCAATTTTAAATCCCAGTTCTTGAACCATCTCTATCTCAGTGGGATTTTCATCACAGATTGCCATTCCAAAACCGGAATCGTCTTTAAGCTCATTGCAGGCATATTCCAGAACGGCCTGATATAAATCTTTATACTCCGGAAGAACTCCGCTAAAACCCTCGCCAAAATACATATCGTAAATTGCAGCGCCAACAATTTTGTCATCCACAATCCAAAGGCCAATGGAGTTCTTTAAGCTCTTATCAAATTCAGGATGTTCAATCATCCATTCAAGTCTCGCCCAGTTCCAGTTAATGTGGCTATCATCTTTCTCATTTAATGCGATGAGAAAACCACATAATGCATCATACTTGTCATCTGTGTAGTTCTTGAATTTAATATCAGTTCTCATTCTTTTTTACATCCTCTTTGATCTTTCCAAGGTAAATGCAATAGACAATTGCTACAACAATTGTAACCAGCACCTTTACTGCTCCATCAGGCAGAAAACCAATGTGTTCCTGATCAGCTATAATATAATACATTCCATCTGAAGATCATATGGCTCATCTTCCACATAGGATGAAATTGGGTCAGAACTGAGACGGAAACCCATAGCGGAATAGAAGTTTATCGTTTCCTCAGAAGAACAACAGGATGCATACAAGTCCCACTGGTCTGGATGCGCAAGGCACCCATCAAGCATTTCACCATATGCCTTCTTAAGTTCATCATCCTTTTCTGCCAGGATGCTGCTCTCCATCTGCTCTCTGCTGGCAGGATAAACCCTTATTCTATCTGTTTCCATTTTAATTCTCCAATTGTTAAACAAAAATCTGTCCGGGAAGCTTTAATTTCTCCTTCGGAGGGAATGTCTTGTCAAACTCCTCAACATCTGCATCTTCGACATAGTATCCCTTAGGGGTCTGATATACCCCTGTGATGCCATCAAGATATCCCGGGGTCAATTCTCTGCACAGGAAAAATGACGCATCCTCGCCCTCCGGAAGGTCATGGTATCTGATTCCAAACTTGCTTGCATAGTCAAATCCGCAGTGGCTGTAGAATCCGATATTTCCTTCAAAAAGAACTGCTCCAAATCCCATCTCTGTAGCCTTTTCAAGGGAATAATCCAAGATAGCCTTACCATAGCCTTTTCTCTTTAATTCCGGTGTGATTCCTATAGGTCCCATGGTAAGCACATCTATAGTTCTTCCATCATCTGCCTCAATAACAGTTTTCATGAACATGTTCTGCCCGATCAGCTTCCCATCCTGTTCCATAACAAAGTCAAGCTCAGAGATAAATGCTGGATCATCTCTGAGCACATGAATTACATAGTGCTCACTGCATCCGGGACGATAAACGTTCCAAAATGACTCTCTTACTAAGTTTTCAACGTCTCTATAATCTTTCTTTTCTTCTAATCTAATTGTGTAATTACTCATATTTTTTCTCTCTATTTTTCATCGTTAAGAAATTAAAAGCTCACCAATTTCTATATGGGGGTTTCTATATCTGGCAGAACTTTTCTCTCTATTATGGTGGATAGCATTATTAGGGCAGTTCTGGATACATGCTCCGCAGCTTATACAGCTCTTTGAAAAGAGTGGACGACCATTTTCAATATGTATATTTCCCATTGGACAAAGTCTTGAACATGTGCCACATCCCGTACACGCATCATTCACGGTAACTTCTTCTGTAATACCAATTCCTATAGGAAACTCATACTTTTTCTTGTGACTGCTTGTAATAAGTTTGCTTAAAAGCGAATTCCTTTTAACGTACTTTTTCTTTTCAACTATATCGCCCACTATCTGGTCAATTGCGTCCTGCTGCTTTTTGCTATCGCCTTCCTGTTTTTTCATGTCAGCAAAAGTAATGCAGTTCTCGCCCATTAAAACTGAATTAATATAGTCGAACTTTCTTCCATTTGCCAGAGTAATCTTGTTTACATCGTTGCAAACAGATCCGGCAAAACATCCGTAAGTTGCTATGGCGAAGAGATAGTTGCACTCCACCTTCAGTTTCTGCAAAAACTCCTCAATATATGGTGGTATACAAAGCCCGTAAACCGGAAATACTATACCTACAACATCATCTTTTATCTCATAGGTCCCCTGTTTGATCAGCTTGGGAATAGATAAACACTCTCCTCCCAAGCACTTGGCCACATACAAGCAATTTCCAGTTGAGCTGAAATACAAGGTTTTCATTCAATATCCTCCAAATGTGTAAAACATAAACTGTATAGTAACTATACCCTTTGGAGAAAAGAAAACATGAATTACACTGATTATTTTGCTTTTTACACGGATTTTGCTCTATTGATCCATGATTGCTAAAATCCATTACTGCGTAGCAGTGTACATACTTTTACAGCTTCAAAAAAATCTTCTTCTGAAATCCCAAGCGCATGAATATCTGGCCAGACTGCGTTTTTGTAGAACCCCAGTGCTTCTTTTACAAACTCATTGAAAAGCGCATAGGTTCTGGCGTAGTCGAAAACCGGAGGAGCAACTCTTGTGTTCATCCAATCTATAATTATGAAATTGTTTTTATCTGCGACAAGCTCGGTGTTATTTGGAATCATGATATTCAAGAAATGCATATCAAGATGACAGATGCAACTTTTTGTATTTTTTAGACAGGTATTCAATTACAGAAAGCGCTTGTGATCTTTCTTCGCCAGAAAGCATGTGGTCTGCCGTAACGCTAAGAGGAAGAATTGTTGTATCGCTGATATCTGCTTCGTGTACAAAGCGGAAGGCTTTTGCTAAAAGCATAAAGCCCTGCTCCGGAGCATTTTTAACAGATTTTTCCAACGGCTCGCCTTCAACCAAATCCATCTTGATTATATGTGGATCATCTGTGTCGTAATATTTTACCTGACAAATGCCAGCCCTATTCACGGCCTGCTGCTGTTGTTTTTCAAAAGCAATCCATTCAGCAGGATAGGATTGCTTATAAACCTTGTAAGCAAAACCATAATACAGAAAAACCTCTGCCTGGGCACCTTTACCAATAATTATTTGAGAACCATCAAAAGTCATTTACTAATTTTTCAACCTCTATCTCCGGCATTAACGATGTCTTTTTTCATATTGTCAGGAAAATCAGCAAGAATCTCGGTGTATTCACCGATGCCTGCTGCATAGATTCGCATTTTCACACCGGTTTTTCTGAATACGTAATTCAGCAGTGCTTTTCCGTTTTTTGGAGAGTTGTATGATGTCACAAAGCCGCTCTTTGCAGATTTTATTGTCCGATTACTGCCTTTCTCAGTGAGATATTTATCGAGTTCCAAAACAAACTCCTGATATTCAGCAGGTATATCATTCAAAAATAGCATAAATGTCTCGTGCATTCTAATCCTCCCCACTTGTCCAGGTCAGTTCTCCTCTATGTTTTGAATAGAATACAAACTCCTTATCGCGCTTTATTTCTTTATAGCCAAGCTTAGTATAAAAGCTATTTGTCCTGACATTCCAAACAGGAGTATCCAGTGTATACTCCTTTACTTCCGGGAACATATTCTCCACTTCCCGCATAATAAAGAGCCCATACCCTTTTCGAAAATGCTCCGGTGCAACGAATATCCTGCCAACATTTAAAACATCATTTTCCAAAAAAAGGATTGCTCCGCCAACAATGAGTCCATCATCTGTCAATTTATACAAATGCCCCTGCCGTGCCATTTTCGTATGAAATTGTAATGACATATATCCGGGAGGTCCTCCCGGTGATTCCGCACCGATCAGTACATCACTGTCAAATGCGCGCTTCGATATTCCATTCAATGAAAGCGCATCAGAAGTACTTGCCTTTAATAACTGTAAACTCATATTGACTCCTTAACTGACCAACATTCTGACTTTGAAGGTCTTTTCTTCAGCTATATATCTTATCTCGCTATCAGTCTGATTTATGAAATTCAGAACACTTCTGGTTCCTATTCCATGATTCTCCTCATTACTAAATGGGTGTCCTTCTGCATCCAGGACGATTTTATCTGCACATGAGTTGCTGATTTCTATCAAGAGCTGACTCTTATATCTGGCATTGATGTCGATTCTTCTCTCATTCTCTGGAACTTTTTCGCAGGCATGAATAGCGTTTTCAATAAGGTTGCTGATCACTATGGCAAGCTGCATCTCATCCACATTCAAATCAGCAGGTATAGTAGCAGATATATTTACTTTAATGCTCTTTTCTTCAGCAACTGCTACATAGTGTGTTATTGCTGCATTAAGCGTGGTATTTTCACAATATTTTTTTACTCCATGCGGTTCTTGACTTAGCCTTTCATTAAGACATTTAAGGGCTTCCTGTGTATTACCTTCCTGCAAAAGAGTTTGCAGAAGAGTCTCAAAATGTCTTCTGTCATGACGCATAACCCTGTCCTGTTGCATGATATTTTCTAAAACAGCAATATGCTCTTTCATAGCTATTGTTAATGTGTCTGGATTTGACAAAACATCCGTCATGAGAATCCCCCCTTTCACTATGAATTGCATTAAACTATATACTGATCCATCCCTGCTATCAGTACATTCATTGATATCTCCAGGCTTTCATCTATAGAAATCGGATTGCCAAAAGAATTGTGGATCTGAAGCATAACAAACCCCTCAAGGAAAGCTCTGTAGGTTCTAAGCAGATGATTGGCCACATCTCTTTCAATTCCCATGCTATCTGTCTGCCTAAAGAAAAATGAATACAAACCTTCTGTAGCTTCAAGTAAGGACTCATCCAAATACTTGTTATACCAAAGCATTGCCTCGAATACGCCGGGATTCTCCAAAGCAAACTTATGAAATGCCCTTCCGAAATTCGCGATGTTTTCTCTTGGATCATCCGAATCAATTCCTGCCACAACCTCCTCGGAAATCTTCTTCCAACCATAAATCATAAGCTTACGATGCACATCATCTATCGTCTTTACGTGGTTATATAAAGAGGGTTTTTTGATACCTAAATAATCCGAAAGTGTTGTAACGGTCAAATATTGTAGACCCTTTTCATTTGCTAATTCAGCAGCTTTTTCTATTATTTCTTCCTTAGACAATCCTGTTCTTGGCATATTTACTCCCATCCCATTTTACTAACAATGTTAGTTATCATTATACTAACATTGTTAGTTTTGTCAACCAAAAAACAGCGGGCATAAGGATTTTCTCCCTATTCCCGCAGATCAAGTTTAATGTCCTTTATAATTTTCTCTTTTCAATTATTCGCAATACATACATATTGTTCCATTTGATAACTTAAATCCGTTCTTTTCGTAAAACTTAGCCGCTGGTGCATACTCACTTGTATAAAGAACAATGCCTGCAAGGCCTTTTTCTTTACTGTAATCTTTAACCGCATTTAATAGTTGTTTACCTATTCCATGCCCTTGTCGTTCGGGAAGTACCGCCATCTCATTAATGTATATCTCTTCTTTGCTTCCGGAAATTTTACAAAGTGCGAATATACAACCTAACACTTCATCATTTTCTTCATAAACATATCCAACAAATCTTTTCTGTTCAAAAAAATCGCGAAGATATTCTGTTGCATTTTCTGCTGTCCAATCTATTCCCCAATGTTCCATGGGGAATGCTTTTGCATAAATCATGCCACATTGTGCTAAGTCAATGTTCTTCATAACTCTAATCATTTTGTTGTCCCACCATCAAGTTCTAATTTGTCTTAACCTATCATCAAAAATTCTTTATTACCATTGCTGAATAGTTTTCTTTTCCTGAAGTTCTGTTTCTGTTGTGCCAGCCCAGGCAATGAAGCTGATATATTTTGACTTTTCCAAATATTTCTTTTATCACCATATCCACCGTATCCTCCGTTAATCACCGCAACAATTCATTTACTTCATCCTTTCCTCCGGCTTTTTCTTTGAAAACCATCCACGGAATATTCCACCCTTTACTATGGAAATCACTGTAAAGAATATATCCGCAGCCAGAATGAACAGGAACGAAGGCAGCATTATTCTCGTGTAATGCTTTCCATATTCCTTCCCTCGATTAATATAGGAGGCTATCCAGATATCAAAGGTAATAATTCCACATCCAAAGAACAGAACCTCTGCTACATTCTTTAGAAAATTCAGCAAAATATTTCTGTCTAAAAAGTTTCCTGAATCAATCCCTGTAAGAATAAGGTTCAGTATCGTGACTGCAAAAACTACAACAATCATGATCCGCATCACATTCATCATGACTCCGCCGCCTATTCCTAAGCCACCGCACCACTTAATTTTACTCCTTATACAGAAGTTCTCCATGATCTGCATAAGTGGCTCATTCTGTCTGCCCTCTATAAAGCCATTATTTGCAATTGTATATACCCTGATCTTCGGGTTATTGCTTTTGCACCAGACTTCCATCTCCCTTAGAAATGGAAGTACATGAGATGGGACTCCGTCCACATAAAGCGGCATTGCAAAAACAACTGCATCCGCATCCTCAAGTTCTTTTAAGATATTCTCATAATCAGCCTTTGTACGGAGCTTCATTCTCTTTTTTGTTCCGGAAACAAAAATGCTTGTCATGCCGACGATAAAACCTGATGCAGAAAGCCTATTCTTGGGGCTGCAATCAATAAAAACCGTCTTCATATCTTCGATACCTCCAGGTCAGTGATATCATCCATAAATATAATTTCAGCAGACTGATATCCGTGGTTGATCCTGTTTCTCTCCACCATCAATTCCCACGTACTCTTTTCATTATCACTAATATCACCGTAGACTATTACCTTCCATGTGCCCTTTCTTCCGTACCTTAAAGTATGATGCATCTCCCCTCCGCGATATGTGCTCATGGGAGTTGATGCCCCAATTGACCTGTCAAGAATGTTCTTAACCTCCGGGCTGTATCCGCCGTAGCAATTCTCAGTGATGATCACAAGGTCATCAGCCTGTCCGATTACCCTGCACATTTGATGAAGAGAATCCATCATGCCACAGGTTGCCGGGTGTCTTGTCCAGCAGTCAAAGCACCCCTGGCAAGGTGCATACTTACCATCAGCCCATATCACATCCGAAAGCTTTGTGCTGACTTGCTTATGAAAATTCTCGTCAAGATCATGAATTATCATCCTCATATTTGTTCCTTCTTCACAACCTGATTATCTTCTGTTTTAACCTTTCAAAAATTCAAGAACAGCCTGATTAAACCTCCCTGGTTGCTTATTAGCTATAAAGTGATTGCGAAACTGGTATCATGTTTGTTAATGAGAGAAGAATCGGTCGCCCGATTCTTCTCTCCAAGACATGCATCAGTTATTTCCATCTTTCTTCTTCACGGGGATCCAGATTGCACTGTGATAATCCTTATCCGTCATTTCGCCATTTACACAGTCATACCATTCTGCAGATGCATTCCCGCAAAGTTCATAGTCCGGATTACCCGGAAGCCACTCATTGAAAATCTGTGTATTCAGGCTCTGCAGTGCCTCAGGAATAGGGCCGACGCAGTCAAATACTGCCCAGTCACCCATCGGAAACTCATAGACCACCATTCCTTCAGGAACTTCCCCTCCGACATACTTCCCAGCCACAAGATACCTAAACTTTCCCTCTCCGATATCATCGATGCAGACTCCATACTCTCCAATGCAGTTCTCTACGATAGCCTTCTCATAAGAATTGCCCGGAGCATTCCCGGCATAAACATTTGCTGCATACTTCTCGCAAATCTCATCCCAGAACTTTGGGATCTCCTGATAAGCAGTATCATTATCAAATATCTTTTGAAAACCGATAACCTTAAACTGGAACATTTTTGTAATTTTACAATTCATTTGATCGCCTCCTTGAACCTGTAGTTTTACAGTCAGTGGAAGGAACGTCCTCACAGCCGCCCCATCACGGACCTGTGATGGTGTTACACCGTGAAAGCGAGAAAATGCCTTTGTGAAGCTCTCAGGCGTCTCATAGCAATAAGCGTATGCGATATCGATTACCTTATCATCCGTATTCTTCAGATCCAATGCTGCCTGATACAGCCTGCGGTTTCTGATATACTCCCCGATTCCGTATCCGGTCATCAAGGAGAATCCCTTCTGAAGAAAGAACGGAGAAATATACACCTGATCTGCCACATCCTGCGCACTGATGTTGTCTTTCAGATGTTCTTCCATATAATCAATTGCTGTGCGAATGCTGGTAAGCCACTCCATCTTATACAATCTCCTACTCCGTTCCGGCCGTTGCTAAACATACACCAACGACTCGAAACAGCCTTTCCTTTACCCTGACACGATTAGTATATCTGGTCAGTAAGTACTCATCCTGTCATTTTCTGTTCAAATCTGTCCTATTTTCAGTCCGATTAACTTAAAATTGCTGATTTCTTTGTGCCAAATAGAAACGGTATAGCTTTATTGCTTCTGAAGCGTATCCATTATTTCGAAAATCTGCTCCGATAAAATAAGTAATGCCCACTTTCTCCAAATCTTCATAAAATGTACATCCTACAGCTCCGGCAGGCGAACCTGTTATTTTATCTTCAATCACATAAGCAAGATAATTCTTTCGAGGATCGTCCTCTCGCGCCAGATTTTGTGCTTCTATAATCCAGTCATCCATCCAGTAACTGCAATCTTTGCCAAAGCCTACATCATTCAAGCTCCCATCCAAAGCCATATGAATAAACGCCTCTCCATCCGGCAGTTCTATATCTCTAATTATCAATCTATCCGTTTCTATTACCATGTCGCTCACCTATAACTCCCTCATATCAAGCTCTTTCCGTATTCGTTCACATACTTGATCACATCATTCTTTTTATTAATTTTCTCAATTATTGACGTGTCCAATAAATTAAAAAAATCTTTAAACTGAATCTGCGAATTACTTCTTATTTTCTTAAGCATTTCAGTATCTTTCAGTTTTCTTTCCGCTTCGCTCCTAGGATATCCCTGCCCAAACGGTTCAGAAAAGAGCGCTTTTATTGTTTTATCAAAGTTTTCAACACTTGCCCAAGTATAATCTTCGCCCAATGGAAGTGAAATAGCATTACCATTATTGATCTGTGCAAACAGATAAGCGTCCTTTGGAGTAGGCGCATATCCACAAATTACTCCAGGCATACTGTTACACGCCAGCATCATTCCCTGTCCGGATGAACAACCGGTTACAATGAAATCAACAGCGCCGCTTGAAAGTAGCAAACCAACAAGAACCGAAACATCTATATAGGAGTACTTTTCCTGCTCATATAAAGTACAGCCAAAGTTTATGACTTCAGCATCTTCAGGGGCATATTTTTTTACAGTATTGAAAATAAGCTCATTTTTTTCAGCCTGAGAGCTCGCTTGAATTATTCCTATTCTCATAACGTCATCCTTAATGTATTTTGTGTTTACTTTTCACCTGCAATTCTGCAACAGATACATATCCTTTCTTAAGTATATCAATTATTTAAGGTATTGACGCTCTCTATAACTATTTCCGGTTCCGTCAGGTGAATATAATGAGTGCTTTTCTTAGCCTGGATCCATATTGCTCTTCTCGAATACCCTAAATACTCTTTCATGATCTCCTGCCACAGTTGTTCGATCCTGGCGGCAAAAGGACGGCTGTTTCCACCAAATTCCATGTTTTCCTTGATTGCTTCCTCAGATGAATGAGTCACAAGAATGATCGGAATATCAGGATATTTTTCCTTAGATACCATATTTTTTAACGATGCCTCATCGTGAGCTAGCCTATACTCTTCCCTGCATGTGCGTAGATGCGTGGTATTTACAAGCGAATTAAGGATATCCTCATTTTGCTCCTTGGAAAAATTGGCGTAATAAAAAGGCGGTGCCTGACACATCACTTTCTTTACAAAGCCTTTCATTCCAAGCTTAGTAAGCGTTTCTAAAAAAATAAAGTTTTTACTCTTATCTACTCCGGATTTTTTAAACTCCTTCGCAGTTAATTCCTTCTTAAATCTATTGTCTTCTGTAGTTAATGGGTCCAAAAGAATTAGTCCCTTTACCATCTCCGGATAGAGACCACAGAACTCGCTGGCATACAGTCCTCCCTGCGAGTGTCCTATTATCACCAGCTTTTCATCATGCGGGATTTCATCTAGGAGATTCATTAATTCTTTAGCAATATTCGTAGGCGTTCTTTCTTTATCACTCTTATCACTGTGATTTATCCCGGCTCTTTCATAGACAAGCACACCGTGATTCTCTCCAAGCTCTCTTGCAAGCGCTTCCCATTCAGCTATGCATGCTCCAAGGCCCATTTCTATTACGATATCTACAGTTTTACTTCCAAAAATCTTATAATTCATGATAGCATTCCTCTTTCCGATTCATCCTACCCTTATGCCCCACGCAGAAGACTTGCCTAATGCATTTCTCCCATCATTCTCAGTACTTTACCTGCACTCTGCAAGTGTTAATACATCACAGCCCTTTTTGGCATAATAATCATACATCTCAGGCAACTTCTTCAGATCATAGCTTGTCACACAATCAGATATTACATGCACAGTGTATCCGCATTTTGCAAGGTTATAGCTTGTAGATTTCACACACCCCGTTGCATCAGCTCCAGCGATATAGAACTCTTTTATTTCATTATTTTCAATAAAGTTCGAAAACGCCTCACAGGTGAGTGCACTTGCTTTTGATTTTTCAAAAATATTCTCTGATACTACATTTAATTCCGGGACCAGCTCAGCTCCCTTGCTGCCGGGTTTAAAGGTTCTTGTTTTCTCAGACAGATTAAAATGTTTTATATAGATTACGCGCATGTCATTTTCAGATGCCCAGTTAATAGCTGCATTTACACGCTCTATGATCAGTTTGTAGTTCTTCGTGATGTCGTTCTGAAGGTCTATAACAACCAATGCCTTGTTTTCCATAAATAATTTCCTCCTGATCTAATGGCTTATTTTTATACAGCATAACAAACAAACAGCTGTATCTTGCTCTTTTCACCAATTTGTATAAGTTTTACACTGATTTATTGCAAAAAAATGCACTGTGGGTTGTGCTCCACAGTGCATATTGTCTCTCAAATTCTTATATTTATTTCAACGTTTACAGAACACTAAATGCCATGTCGTACATTTCTCTTGCGTCATTTGTGTTTCTTATGTAGATTGGCTCATCCGGCTCATATCTTACATATTTTTCAACTTCCTCAATAAGAGCCAGGTAACATACTGCTAATGCATATCGTATTTCAGTCTCTTTTGAAAGAACTATCCTTTCTGTTGCAGTTTCATTATAGATATCCAGCTCTTTCTGTTTAGTTGACAACGGTGCTTTTTGCCCGCTACCAAGGGTTATGAAATCTGCTACAGGATCACCCCAAAAGCCTCGCTCAGGATCAATCCAGCAGATCTTGCCATCGTGATAAAGGACATTACTGTCCCACAGATCAAAATTCACCATTCGGCAAGGTATACTCATAAGGAGCTTTGCATGTTTATCAATATATGAAATAAACTTCTCCCCATCAGGGGTCTCGTATCCAAGAGCCTTACAATCCTTAACAAGATTACCCGCCATGGACTTTAGCGCATCATACCATGTATCGTGAAGTCCGGATTGTATGTAGCCAAATCTGTCATTTTTGATCCTGTGTATCTTGGCAAGCATTTCTATTTTCTGCTTCTGAACATTTTCATATTCATGATCCGAGAAATTCACAGCCCACAAAGGCTCTCCTTCCATCATCTGCATGATGAAGCAGTTACTCTTTACGATGCTTTTTGAAAAATCAGACACATATACTTCCGGGCAAAGAATATCTGTGTTTTCATGCATTTTCTCATACCAGAACACTTCTGATCCCATCATGTTTTTCTCATATGAAAGAACCGTAGCCCCCTCCGGAGGAGCTATCTTGAGGGCAAAACTCTTTCCGTCATCAAGCATTACCTTATATGCAGAATTGAACTCTCCATTACCAAGTGGTGCTATATCTGACACATTCCCAAGTTTATGGAATGCGAAAAGCTCCTTTATTTCTTCTAGGGTTGCTTCATATTTCGTTTTACTCTTGATCATTATTCAGCCCTCTCTCTTTTTCCCACTCTGTACGCGTAATAGCATATGCGTAAGATATTTCATTCTTTGGATCAGGGTATTCTTTCACTTTTTTCATACCATTGGCCATAGCTGTTGAGTAGGAGCCAATATTGGTATACTTCATATAAGAGTAAATCTTATCATAATCTGTATTCTTAAATGCCCAGTCTCTGCATGCGCGCGCAGCTTCTTTTGCAAATCCCTGTCTCCAGAATTTCTTGTTAATGTGGTAGCCTATTTCAGGTAGCAATTCTCCATCAATATTCTGGATTGTAATACCACAATCGCCTATGAATTCCCCTGTATTTTTAAGTGTGACTGCCCAAAGGCCAAATCCATAGGTTTTGTAATTATCAAGATTCCAGGTTATCCATCCCATTGTCTTCTCTTTATCAAACGGGGCCGGATAATGCTGCATAGTCTCAGGATCAGATAATATTTCATACCAGGAATCAAAATCATCTACTGTGAATTCTCTGAGGATCAATCTTTCCGTTTCTATTTTCATGGTAGCCTCCCTGATTATTCATGCTAATCAATTATTTTTTTGGCCATTTACAGATTCCCACCTCAAGAGCTCTTTCTTCCTTCAGATGAAAATCTGCATATTTACAATACCAGCAGCCTTTCAAGCTTGGAATTGCATCCTCTCTTGGAGTGTATGCAGGGCAGATATCTTCTGGCCACACACTTCCGTCTCTCTTAAGAATATCATAATTGTTTGCTTTATTATCCATTGCATAGCAGCAAAGAAATATATTCCCAGCCTCAAAACCTTAGTCTTAAGATTCTGAGAAGCCACGCAGCCGCCATGCTGAGCCAGTCATATCCCGGATAGACAAGGGGCGAAAACACGACCATAGCCGTATATGATAGCAGACTGATTATTCCGCATATACCAAGCTTTGTTAATTTCATAATGTGGCTCCTGTTCTGGGTTTTGTCTTAGTAGGGTGTGCATTTGAAACAAATATCATGGCATCATATGATTCATGTGGATTTCTCCATTCCCTGTAGGTATAAGGGATAGCTTTCATTACTATTCTATTAAGTCCTCCAACGGACTGATCTCCCAGGTTTCCCAAGAATATATATCCATTAATCTGAGCTGCAATGCGTGAATCATCCGGAACCTTCGAAAAGTCAAGCAAACATACGTCATTCCCACTCTTATATGCTGCTTTTGCCAGGGGATCATGCGAATATGCTGTGAAGGTTGTACGCTGCTTCTCATTCTTTGGCATATTGCAGGTTGTTTTATAAAAATCTGTTCCTATGCTGAAATATGCATCCCTGCCAATCTCATCCGCAAGAATGTTTCCCATAACCTTATCTTCTCCGCCACGGAATGTTCCAAATTGTTCCATATGTCCGTTATGTCCGGACAGGAAGACCATCTTGTTGCCAAGCTGTTCTTCCTGATCCAAAATCCACATCGCATTCTCTGCCATAAAGCTGTCACGAAGTCCAAATGAGCCTGTAGGATTTTTTTCATATTCATCAAAAAGCCTGCTGTTTTGTATAAGCACATCTGCATAATGCGCTGCTGCCTGATAATGATTTTCTAACAAAAGGTCTCGTACTTCTGTAAGAATCTTTTCTCTGTCTTCCAATCTAAACTCATCCGAATATTCAGTTCCATCCATTAGCTGTTCAAGCTTGGTGGTACTGATTCCACATTCTGTCAGCGCTTCAATGACATATTTAAACTCATATTCTTTATCCTGCATGTCGAATCCATAGAATCGTATATCCTGTCCTTCTACAGCCGTCTCATTGTAAGATCTCATCCAGGATATGAGATCTGCCATCTCATCTGTTCTGTAAATCTGAAATCCAAGAGTTTCGGTTGCTTCTTCCAAAGTTCCCTCCCCTCCATGGATGTAACGGTTTATAGCTTCACAGCCACCGGTGTCTGCCTCCAGAACAAATGCTCTTATTCCTTTGTTTTCTACCATGTCCTGAAATACAAGTTTCTTTAGTTCCTGAAACTCCTTGTTACCGTGTGTTGCTTCACCAAGCGCAACAATACGAGTACCTTCAGGAACATCTATACTGGGAAGTTTATCACCTGTGATTTTCTCTGCATACTTTGCAAATTCATCTATATCCGCGCTTTTCCCTGTGCTAAATCCTCCAAAATGGCTATACACAAGACCGCAGACTACCATTACCAGCAACACAGTAGTCGTAATGATCACTCCAATAGGTTTCTTTTTTCTCTTTTTCAACTCAGTCACCTCCATTCCAAAAAATACACTACTACAGAGAAAAACAGACCTTATCAATTACACTGATAAAGGTCTGTTTTACACTTACTTTTTTGTACGAAATAGGCAAAAAACTCTTTTGTTCAGCTTAGTATTTTCGCTAGCTATTTTCCTATAACCCACTACATATCATATTGAAACATCGATCGAACCCCCATCTGAAACCGGAGCTGCCATTGCAGGCATTGATACGGTTGCCCCCTGCACTACCGGGCTTCCAACCGCTGCAGAAGCTGACTGTCCACCTCCCATACCGGGAATACTTCCGGCTTTTCCAAGCTCATGCTTGATCATATCTTTAAGATATTCCATATTTGCTTTTACTATAGCCTTGTTTTCTGAAGCCCTGTGCTTTCTCTTTAGATCCTCAAAATCCTCTTTGCTCATATGCGGATCTACCACTTCCATATCTTCAAGCATCTCCATGGTTTCTTCCAACTCTTCCAGTTCTTCCTCACCAAATTCAGAGATCATCTTGTTCAGGTCTGCCATCATTTCATCCGAAACATCAGCCCCACTCTCTTCTATCTGCGAGAGGACATCCTCCAACATCTCCTCGCGCTCATCGAAGATTTGGTCTTCTTTCTCAGTGATCTTTTCTTCCTCTGCCTGTGTTATGGCACTCTGAATACCCCGAACAGCATCTTCCTGTTCGTCAAGGCGCTCATCCTGCTTCTGCGCACGGGCCACCATCTCTTCCAGTTCCAGATGATGTTTCTTTTTTCTTGCCACCATTTCCATGCGCTTTGCATGGGTTAAAGCAAACTGTAGTTCCTCAGGATCACCATCCCCCGCAGAAATCTTTCTCTTTATCTGCGTCACAACTCTTTTTGCTGCCAGTACTGCCTGCCCGGCACTGTTTGATGTCTTGGCACTCTGTATTTTGGATGCAACCTCTTTATAATTATAGGTCGGCTTAGGCGCTGTCTCTTCCTCTGCTGCATCCGGGGAACCGGATGATGTCAGAAAATCATTTATTTTTTTATTATTCTGATCTTGCTGAGAATCCTGCTTCAGTGAGCGTATCATCTGACGCATCTGCTGTGATAATCCTTTTCTATCATCAACCTCATTGTCTGTTCTTTTGTCAAGGCTTGATACAAAAGAATTTACCGGCATCTTTCCCATAATTGTATTCTTCATGGCTCCGTCAGTCTTCTGAGCATAGAGATTCCCCTGGGCATTCTTCATGTACTGTGAACTATATAGATTATTCGCAATAAATGATATATTCATGCCGTACCTCATAACATGTAGGAATCGTATTTATACGATTCCTCTCGCGCCAGCCGCACGCTGCATAGCAGCAATTTCCACCGTGCGGCTGTGTGCATAAAACATCAGCCTCTGAAATCTATCTTTGTTCCTACCATCTGCTCGGCCTGAGTCATAACTTTTCCGGATGCATTATTGTATGAGTATGTCTGCACCTTGGAGAGAAGTTCATCCATGGAATCTGCTTCGAATGTTACATATTCCTCGTTATCTGTGATCTCAGTTTCTTCTTTATCAGTATCTGCTTTTTCTGCTTTTTTATCCCTGGCTTTTTGGATACGTTCCTCCTGTGCCTTCTTTTCTGCTTTCTTCCTTTCCTGCAGTTTTGCAGCCTTTTTCTCTGCAGCTTTCTTCTCGGTGCGCTTCTTCTGAAGGTCAGAAGTCTTATTTACTGTAGCAAAGAAATTCTCTTTTCCATTGGAATCAACACTCATTCCAAAGTTCTTTACACTAGCTCCGCTGCTTGTAAGTCCCATCTTAGCCTCTGACATCTTTGTCTGTGCCATGGCAATGATTCCCTCATATTTTTTGCGATATGATTCATCCGTCGCCATCCGCTCAAGCTTCTCTTCATCTATAAGGACTACCATTTTGTTGGCATTGCCATAGGAGGCAGCATTCTGCTGGACCTGTGCTTTCATGTCCTTGCTTACGGCAATGAACTCCATATTATGATATTTTGATTTCAGCGAATTATAGTAGTCCTTTGCCTTATCGGAAAGCTGCACATCTCCAATAGTCATCCCATATTCAGTTTTTCTGGGCACAAGTGAACTCGTGGTATCTATCGGACTCCACGCTTTTGTTTCTACTTTAGCCTGCTGAGAATTTTTTGCTGAACCAGCCTGATCTGCCCTACCTGTATCAGGAGTCTTAGATACTCCTGATTTCTCGTTATAGACACTCTGATTTATCTGCTGATATGCAGAAATACCATTAATTCCTGTCATACTGATCTACCTCCTTGTAAAAAAGCCGACATCCATTTCATTCATATATATCTAAAAACGCATAGTAAGACACTTATCCATTTCTTATATTTTTTATCGTCTTAACTACTGCTTGAATGTACCCTTAAATTATTAAAAAAGTATAAAGTTCTTTGTACCCTCATTGTTGTACGAAAAAAGGCCTTCAGAAAACAAATCCTGAAGGTCTTCCATCCAAGAGCTGATTTTCAGCTTCGTTTATCATTCCCTGATCAATCATCATTAGGAAATCCTCAAGCTTTTTCCCTGAAACTTCATATCCATTATCTTTTTCCATTTCTACCGCAACATATTTTTTGCCAAGCATCAATGAGAAGAGGACTCTTGCTACTTCTTTGATAATCCTCATGATATAGTCTTTTTCATCATCAAATGTCATAGGTCACCTCCGTTAATAATCGGAGCTGCATTACTTGGTATGCTTTGACGATATTGATGATAACAGCCTCAGAACTCCTAATGAAACTGCAAATATTACAATAAAGAATAACAGAGAGTACTTCAGTTCCTGCCCGGGAATAGCCTTACTTAACATAAAGAAAAATGCAACGGTAAAAACTATCGTGCATGCTAAGCTACTGATAAGGTCTTTTTTTAATGTATCCCCGTTGCTCTTAGGATAATTCCATGCCCCTGCTCTTACTATCAGCATCAGGTAAGCCATCCCGCCAAGTAGCACTGCAACCGTCTCTCCTATAACCAGTTTCATATCCATATAGGCAATCATCTGAATCAATATGGCTATCGCACTTATGATAAAGATGGTAACAAATCCATAATTACTTGCTTTTACGGCTGCCTTTTTCTGTTCATCAGTATACTCTGCTACAGTTTTAAGTGTTTCCTTTAATTCTTTATCCATCTCGCTTTTCCTTTCTCCATTTAGAAGCTCCTTGACATCGATATCATAATAATCTGCAAGCTCTATCATGATAGAAAGATCCGGCATGTTTGTTCCAGTCTCCCACCGTGATACAGTCCTGCCAGAAACATTTAATATTTCAGCAAGCTGCTCCTGTGTTAAGTTTTTCTCCTTACGAAGTACCCGTAAGAACGCTCCAATTTTCTGTGAATCCATTAGCTCCTCCTTTCACTCACAGAATATAGAAAGCTGTCTAATACAAACACGACACAAAGCGAGAAATGCCGTTTTTATGCTATTAGACAGACTTGTCTAATACATTATAGCCATAAAAATAGCAGTACACAATTTAATAAATCATGTACTGCCATACGTTCACTTCATGCCTGAGCTTTTCTTATATCAGCAGTATCCTGAACTGCCTTCGGAAGCCAATCTGCTTTGACATAATCAAGCGGAATGACCAATTCTTGGATTTTGTCATCCTTACCAGGTCTCTTAATATCGTCTGGTAAGTAATCCAGCCCAACTTCCCTTAAACTCATGACACTATCATAAATCCAGCCAACAGCTTGGTTATCGCAATACAAGCAATAGCACCCAAACATCTTTTTTACTTTTACAGTGTCATGATCTCATTAAACATTGTATTTCCTCCTTACTATTTGTCCGAGAAACAGGCGCAAATACCATTGCTGTACTTTTTTTCCAAAGAAGAAATGCCAAAGGCATTCCCAGAAGCTCAGCAATTATAAAGCTCATCCACACCATATTCAGATTACCAAAACTACTTGCCACTAATGCAAATATTAAAGGAAGCAGTGCCTGTCTAAGCATAGTCAGATACATGCTCTTTGTACCTAGAGATAACCCCTGAAGCGCAGCTGCAATGACAAGATTGATAATTGATAAAAGATATGCTACTGCGAGAAGCCTGATTGCAGGCACTCCTATAGTCAGCATATTTGAAGATGCATCAAAAATCTCCAGTACTTTTACAGGTAGTATTTCCAGTATCAGAAAGAATACTGCATAAAACAGCAGTCCATATCCAAATGCCCATTTAACTGCGTCGTTTACCCTGTCTTTCTTGCTTGCTCCATAGTTATAAGCAACTATCGGAATTAGCCCATTGTTTATGCCATGTACTCCCACAGTTACAACGCCGTACATGCGCGTGCAGACACCGTAAACGGCAACAGCTGTAGATGAGAACCCAAGGAGTATTGAATTCATTCCAACATTCACGAATGAAGTAAGTATCTGTACTACTGTAGACGGTATTCCCACACTCAGAATCGCACGAATGCTTTCTTTGTCCGGACGAAGCGTGAATGCAAATGGTATTTCCTTATTCCATTTCCTGTTTATAAGGACACCTGCAATGAGCCCAACGCACTGCCCTATTACTGTTGCTATAGCAGCACCCGTAGTTTCCAGACGTGGAATTCCAAACATTCCAAAAATAAAGATCGGATCCAGAATCAGATTTGTTATAGATGCAGCAGATAATGTGAAAATAAACAGAGTAGACTTACCGCTTGCTATTACAAAACGATCAAACACCCACTGTCCCATCTGCCCAAATGAGAACAGCATACAGATGGTAAGATACTGTCTTCCATAAGAAGCAATGGCTGCGTTTCCACCAGACTGCCAATCATAATATGCATTAACAAAAAGCATACATACAACCGCATTTATTATCCAGGAGCATATTGCAATGAAAATTGCAGCACTGGCCGTCTTTTTTACCTTATCAGGTCTTTTTTCTCCAAGAGCTTTTGATATTACTGCATTCAGACCAACAGCGTTTCCAAGCCCCAAAGATGATACGATCATCTGCACGGGAGCAGCTAATGAAAGCGCAGTAAGTGCATCCTCTGATATTCTGGAAACAAAAATCGAATCAACAAAGTTGTAAAGTGAGTTTATAAGAAGGCTGAGCATAAGCGGGATTCCGGTTCCAAGAAGAAGTCTGCTCATCTTCTGCGTTCCCATGATATTTTCTGTTTTATTTGAAATTTTGCTCATACGGCACCTCCTTTGTGTTCTCCTAATGCAATCATATTATGGCCATTTGCTATAATCAAATACTTGTATTGGATATCTTGCTATAATAATATTGAATAGGAAATACTTTTTAGGAGGCTCACATTATGGATATCCGGATTATGCAATATTTTCTTGCGGTAATAAGAGAAGGAACTATTTCAGGAGCTGCAGAAGCTTTGCATGTGGCGCAGCCATCACTTTCAAGACAAATGCGGGAATTGGAAGAGGAGCTGGATGTAATATTATTCGAAAGAGGAAACCGTAGAATAACGCTGACAGAAGAAGGTTTAGTCTTAAGAAAACGTGCTGAGGAGATGATAAGTCTCATGCAGCAAACAGAGGATGAACTTTCACAGGTAAAGAATAATACCACCGGAACAATCAGGATAGGTGCAGGTGAGTCCTGGGCATTTCAATATATTGCCCAGGTTGCCACAGAACTCACACATGAATATCCCGGTATAAAATTTAATGTAAAAAGTGGAGACTCTATTGATCTTATGGATGAACTCGGAAAAGGGCTCCTTGATTTCGCACTTGTTTTTTCTGATCCTGATCCGAGCATCTATCAGTTTGTAACGCTTCCGGGAGCAGATATGTACGGAGTACTAATGCGAAAAGACAGCCCTCTCGCCAAAAAGAAAACACTCACTATGCAGGATCTCCTAAGTGAACCGGTTATCATTTCCAGAGGGGCACAAAGACATTTTTCCTCAGATGAAGTGTTGTCAAAATTGAATATAACAGCCACCTACAATCTTGTATACAACGCTTCAGTAATGGTAAAGGAAGGAATGGGCTATGCCATCACTTTTGACCGGCTGATAAATACTTCCGGAGAATCGGAACTTACCTTTGTTCCTCTAAATCCAAAGATTAAGATTCATGGCAAGCTGATATGGAAGAAGTATCAGATATTATCACCATCAATAAAAAAATTCATTGAAAAAATGAATGTCATATTATGATTGGCGCGCATTGTATGAACCCCGCCATCTATTCAGCTGCCACCCTCTCACCCTAATCCTACATCCAGCGCCATCATGAGTATGAATCCCAGGGCAAAAGAAATTGTTCCAATATTCGAATGCTCACCCTCGGACATTTCCGGGATTAGTTCCTCTACTACGACATATATCATGGCTCCTGCTGCAAAGCTCAAAAGATATGGCATCAGAGGAATAAAAAATCCTGATGCAGCAATGACCAAAAGCGCACCTATCGGTTCAACAATTCCGGACAGAACGCCATAAAGAAACGTCTTTCCCTTAGGAACACCCTCACCTAAAAGCGGCATTGAAACAATTGCTCCCTCTGGAAAGTTCTGTATAGCAATACCGATTGCCAGCGCCAGAGCTCCTGTAAAAGAGATCGTGCTGTTTCCGTAAAGCCAGCCAGCACATACTATTCCTACTGCCATTCCTTCAGGAAGATTATGGAGAGTGACCGCCAGGACAAGCTTTGTTGTTCTCTTTAGCCCGCTCTTTGGACCTTCCTCGTTTTTATCCAGATGCATGTGAGGCGTCACCATATCCATTACCAGAAGGAAAAGCATTCCTATCCCGAATCCGACAGATACAGGAACAAACCCAAGCTTTCCCATATCTGCTGTCTGATCAAGTGCAGGAAGCAGGAGGCTGAAAAAAGATGCGGACACCATCACCCCCGAAGCAAAGCCTGTCAGCGCACGTTGCATCTGCTGGCTCATCTCTTTTTTAAACAAAAATACACTGGCAGCGCCAAGCGCCGTTCCAAGGAATGGAATGATGATTATATTCCACATATCTTGTAGCTCCTTTCCTTTAGTAATGTCATATTTAAGTCTTATCAGGCCAGGGAACAACAATTTCAGCATTGGGTGGGTAATCTCTTTCTTGTTCCATTGTCCCCTGTTTCCCACTTACTATATTATGCCTTTTTGCGGCACATTCGTAAAATTACATAAAATCCATAATTCTTATTGAGGTATCCCCCAAAAAAACAAAATATATATTCTCTTTAAAATCACTATATATCTCGGCTTTTACTACCTGTTCCGAAGACTCTTCTTTTTTCACAACCTTGCCAAGCACAAGTAATTTATAAGACTATTCTCGCTAAAACCAGAGTTCACCTTTCCAACATCACGATATATTCCGGTGTTCCTTCCTCTGGTTGTCTCTTCCCGTTGAGTTTAAATCCATGTGTCTCATAAAACCTGACGGCATCTACATTCTTTTCCAAAGTCCACACAAATTTTACATCAAACTTCTCTTCCGCAAACTCTAGCAGCTTAGAGCCGATGCCTTGTCCCCAAAAGAAGTAATCCACATATAATTCAACGATCTCTTTTCCTTCCAGATGGATCATTCCTTTAACTATGCCATCATCATATACCCAGACTTTATCCAGTAGTTCAGGAGCTCTGAATTCATCAGCGACCCTGAATACTTGCAACTCGTTAAAAGAGTAATCGTCGTTATGAAAGATTGATCTGTACTTTATTCTCTTTGTAAACACCAGGATTTCGGCAATCCTGGATAAATCCCTGAGTTCTGCTTTTCTTATCACGTTTCTGTATCCCCCTTACCGATAGATTGCCTGGTCAATGTCCATTTTCAATTGAGCATCTGATGTCATGACATCAACATCGACATACCTTCCAAGCTCAATGGCATCACCAAGGTCGAGCTTCTCGGAATACTGCCAGATTACAAAGTCCTGCACCGGAAAAAAGAAGGTATTTCTGATCCACAGCGGATTTTCTCCGATTTCTCCTCTTAAATACTTGAAATAAAAAGTCTGCGTGGTGTAAATTACGGGCTTTGTTCCATACTCCTCTTCCATGAGTGCTGAGAGTTCTTTTAGCTTTGATATAACCAGTTCTTTCTGAGGTGGATTCTTTCGCATATCACCGTACCACTCTACGTCAATTGCTGGGATCAGCTCCATTTTATATTCTTTTACAGCTTCTCTGAAGTTGTCCATCTGCGTCTCTGATGAGCTTTCAAGACTTAGGAAATGGTAAAATCCGTAGTTGATATCAGTCTTAGAGACACCATCATAATTGTCTGCCAGTTTTTCATCCACATAGCCGCTTCCCTCGGTCGCCTTTATATAAGCAAAAGAAATGCCATGCCCTGAAACCCTAGGCCAGTCAATATTCCCCTGATGATGAGATACATCTATTCCCTTTATTGAATATCTTTTTGAAGCTACAGGGGCCGATACAGCTATCATAAAGCAAATCAGTGCCGCAAAAATCAAGCCCCCCACTACCAATGCTGTCTTTCGTGGTATTTTCATATATGCCAGACCTTTCTACCTGATCCTATTATTATACAGCTAATCGCCATTTTGTATTGGATTTTGGATCATAGTAGAGTCGTATTACTCTTTTCATATTCATAACAACAATCAGGCACTCAAAAACGAAGGTGTAATCTCCCACAAAAATACCGTCTTCCGTTGTGTGCGTGCCCTTTTTCTCGCTCTCTCTGTAAGCCTTTATAGTATAAGTCTCATATTCCCCATCATCATTCATAAAGCGCAGACGCAGCGGAATGATGCTTCCATCCGCCTTGTGTTCGCTGATAACATCCACTTCATCAATGACTCTGCTCATAACAAAATCTCCTGAATCTATATCCATCAAATCATCAATAGGATTATCCCCGTCAGCTATATTTTCCCTTTTAATCAGGTCTCTGTTCTTATAAGGGACATCTTCCGAGATCAGACGCTCTTTTTCTCTCAGTGCCTCCTCAAAGCCCTTAAGCGCCGAAAAGGGCATGAACTGGCTTGCCCTGTCTGCTCTTGGCATAAAACGCGCCTCCTACTTTTTGTGTCCGCCTATCTGGGCGTTTCTGGCTATCGAATTACCGGCTTCATATAGGTCCATCCCCTTTAAGACGGCATTTTTCCCATAGCGGGACTTTATCCGGTTCACCGACCTGGTCACCTTCCTGTCCTTCTCCATAACTTCGGGATCAACAAAAAAGCTATACTGCTCAAAGCATTCGTCAAGTACGGAATTGGCGCTGAGAATAACTCTCCTTATCGGTACTATCCTGTTGGTAGTCTTATAGTAAAGCCTGACATAAGCATCCATCAGTATCCGGTAGGAATTTGTCGTAACCTGCAAGGTCATATTCCCGCCGGTAGATGGATACGTTCCTGCGCTGTAGCCTATATAAAGCGAGACATTATTGCTGACCACATGCGCCGCAACCATATCAAGCGAGAGCTCGTCCGCCATCTCCTTCACTATGATCACGGCTTCATCAAAACTGTAATCCCTCATCAGTACCTGCCCGCAGGAAAGAGATTTGGAGCGGGTTCTATAGTTTTTGATGTCCTTCATGGTGCAGGATTCCCGTCCCCATGCATGGTCTATAATGTACTCCGCAAGAACTCCGAACTGTTTATACAACAAGTTTTCCGGATAAACCGCGATATCTCCCTGGGTATACATCCCAAGCGCGTTGAGCCTTCGCGCAGTTCCGGGGCCGATGCGCCAAAAATCGGTGAGCGGCCTGTGTGTCCAGAGCCTCTGTCTGTAGGATTCCTCGTTGAGCTCCGCTATGAAGTCCGGAGAATGCTTCGCCAGTATATCAAGGGCCACCTTGGCAAGATACAAATTAGTACCGATGCCACAGGTAGCCCTTAGTCCCAGCTGTTCTCTTATGTCGTTCATGATGCTCAGTGCCAGGTCATGGGGCGATAGTCCGTAAAGCTCCAGATAGGCAGTCACATCCAGAAAAGATTCGTCGATTGAGTAAACATGTATATCTTCCTTAGCGACATAGCTCAGATATATCCCATAAATATCCGCGGATACATCTATATATCTCTGCATCCTGGGAGGCGCTACGATATATTCCAAATTCTTGGGAATCTCATATATCCTGCAGCGGTTCTTAATTCCAAGGGCCTTCATGGCGGGCGTGATGGCCAGACAGATAGTCCCCTTGCTGCGCTCCTTATCAGCCACAACAAGAAGAGCCGTCATGGGATCCAGCCCCCTGTCCACGCACTCCACACTGGCATAGAAGCTCTTTAGATCAATTATGAAATATGTTCTCTGCTCTCTATCCATAGGCATACCTTTTCAAAATATCGAATGTATGTTCCGAACTTTTGTTCATTAATAATATACCCATCGAACGAATGTTTCAAGCGAACAAAATATTAATTTTTGATGAACGGATTTTTTAGCGACAGTCACTAATCCATGTCAAGATATGCGCCCTTCATCGGACTTACCACATGCTCTCTGAAAAGTCTCAGCACACCTTTTTGGTATTTACCGCTGCGCGGTTTCCAGTTTTCCTTTCTGTTCTGAAGGATTCTGTCAATCTCCTCCGGAGACCTCCTTTCACCCTTTATTCCGATTATATTAAGTTTCCTCTCTCTGACATCAAGCTCGATGAGATCGCCCTCTTCGATCTCTCCTCGCTCTTCCATCCCGTCCCAATCCTTAGCGGATCAAGTTCAGGAGCCACTTTTCTCATCTGCTGACTTTTCAATTCCATGTCCGACCTCCGGATTTTCCGATATTCCTACGTAATTTTTGATGTAGCCCTCTTTAAATAATCCTGTAGCCTGCCTTATCAAGAACCTCCTGCGCAAGCTCGAAATTCTCGGCCTTAACCAGAATATAATCCGTATTAAAAGTCGAAACAGCGAAGATTCCTATATTGTTCTTGGCCAATACCTTGGATATCCCCGAGAGAATTCCTATGAGTGAAAAATCGAGTTCTCCCTGTATTCTGAAGCACTTCCAGCCATCGTTTCGTTCCACCGTATTTTCGGGAACCGTCTCGGTCCGGCACACGAGAGAAATCTCCTCATCTGTTTTTCCCACGAAGCAAAAGTCCTGCTGTAAATCTATCTCAGAAATATCCTTAACCTTGCATACTGTAAAATCATATGGTAACCGCAATAATTTCATAATTACACCAACCTTTCCTTCACAAGATATTTATCTTCGTCATATTACAAATTGCTGACAATATAGTTCCAGATTGCCGTTGTGGGCTTGGGATTGTAATGTATTCCGTCGGGCGATATCTCTACATTGTTCTTA
The DNA here is from genome assembly GCF_900109475.1 of Butyrivibrio sp. ob235. Taxonomy (NCBI): domain Bacteria; kingdom Bacillati; phylum Bacillota; class Clostridia; order Lachnospirales; family Lachnospiraceae; genus Butyrivibrio; species Butyrivibrio sp. ob235. The sequence continues at coordinate 70,363 of NZ_FOBE01000008.1, read as the reverse complement.
ACATAGGAATATACGTCTATCACCTTCACGCCGTGAGCACTTGCCCATCCGGTGACACTCTGGTTAAAGGCGATCATTTTTTCATTTGGATAGTTTGCGACATCGAATTCGCCGCTGAGGGATTCATCCGCAGTAGGGCCTACTGTACAGATAACAACTGTTTTTCCCTGGCTTATCAGACTTTCGTATACAGACTCGTATAAAGCCGCATCGTTGTTATCATTGCAGCCAAGCCATGATACCAGCGTGTCAAACTCCCCTGTGCCATAGCGACCGATAACATCAGTGAGGTATGCACAGTGGCAGCCGTCTTTTGCAAAAACCCTGATTCCGCTGGCATCATAATCGTAGATTTCCTCTGCATTTCCATCAAACATATCAACTGTTCTTGAATCTCCCACAAAGAAGATTCTGCCATAGCCGGTGCTCTCCTCTTTAGGAGTCTCCTCCTCGGAAGTAGCCTCGGTTGCTTCGTTTTGTGCTTCATTTTGTGCTTCCTCTGCGGGAGCAGCCTCTTCCTTCTCAGAACCGGCTTCATCGCTTTCAGTCTCGTTTTCAGAAGCTGTCACAGGCTCGTCAATATCATTATCAAAATTGCTCTCAACCCCTGAAGGGCTCTGGCCGGAAGGAGTTGCCACGCCGGATGATGACGGTGACGAATCATCACCTATACTTTCAGGCTCGCTCATGTCCGGCGCGTCACTTTCAAAGCTTGTAGACGGTGATCCGGTATCACCGAAATCTTCCGATGCATTATCGCTTGAAGGGGCTTGTGCAAAATCGGATGCCGGAGCACTGCTGTCGCTGCCATCGTCTGTGGCATTCATTGTCGGCGTCTCATCGGCGCTCTGATCTGAAACCGTTTCGGTCTCTGAAGGAGTGGGCAGAGCCGGTCTTTCGGTGCTTGTACTGTTTCCACAGCCTGACATGATCAGGCATGCTGCTATCAAAATAAATAATCTTTTTTTCATACCAAATGTCCTCTTCTTTTTCAAAACTTTTTAAACAGTATATCACATCGCAATATCTGCCACGATAAAGCCTATAAATGGTTAGCAATGTATACCGGCGATAAATACACTATTTATGTGTGGTACAATACTTACCATGTGAAAAAAATCAAAATAAAAATATTAGGGAGCTATCATGAAAAAGAGTATTTTAATTGGGCTATTGGCAATCAGTTTGTCTGTTTTATCAGGTTGTGGCCAAAGCGCTGCAGAGAAGGAAGCCGCACCGGCTGAAGCATCTTCGCAGGAGGCGTCTTCTGCGGAAGAAACTGTATCTGAGACAGAGGCAACTGCCGAAGAAAATACTGAGGTTGCCGACGGAATCGCAGAAGCAATTGAGCAGGAAACCTCCTATACCGAGGAAGCTGACGTAGCAGATGCCGATGAGAATGCAACCGACACTGAAGATAAGAGAATCGCCGAAGCTGAAGTCGGTGACCTTGTACTTCCCAAGTACACTGCCCTGAGAACGGATGAGGCTTCAGGTACCGTAGAACATATCTCATATCCCGCCCACGACTATGCAGGGGACGGCCATGAGATCACAAAGGAAGCAAATATCTATCTTCCTGCCAACTACAGCAGCGATAAAAAATATAATGTCCTGATTCTGCTGCACGGAATCGGCGGCAATGAAAACGAATGGGGATTGGATAAGAAAACTTCCAGAGTTAAAGCACTGATGGATAATCTTGCTTACTACGGAGACATTGATCCCTTCATAGTTGTAACACCCAATGGCAGAGCCTGTGATCTTGAAGGCGAAGGCAGTTCCGGAATAGACGGATTCTACAAATTCGGCCAGGAGCTTCGAAACGATCTGATTCCTTACATTGATTCACACTACAGCACCTATGCTGAATACAGTGAAGGTTATGATTTGTCCGAAGCAAGAGCACACAGAGCCATTGCCGGCTTATCAATGGGCGGTATGCAGACAATAAATATCGGAATAGGCGAATGCCTCGATATGTTTGGATATTTTGGAGCCTTTTCCGCAGCGCCTACCAGCAAAACTGCGGCCCAGACAGCTTCTCTTCTTAAAGACAATACTTATCCCATATACTATTTCTACAATATATGCGGATTACAGGATAGAACAGCCTATTCAAGCGCTTCAGCGGCCGCAAAATCACTGCCCGCTCTCTGCGATCAGTTTGTGGATGGTGAGAACTTCATGTGGCAGGAGCTTAACGGCGGCCACGATTTTCACATCTGGTATCTGGGCTTCTACAATTTCGCCCAGCTGGTATTTAAGGCGGAGTCTTGATTTCCCGTTAGAGCCCGCCCATGGAGCGAAAAAAATCGACTACTGATTTAGTAGTCGATAGTTACAAGCAATCCGTTACCTGATGCTTCTGAAACAGTGTACTTTTCCGGTACACTGTTTTTTAATGTGTCCGGAACAATTGCAAAGGGTTCTACTCCCAAAGCCTCTCCTTCCGTAATCTCCTCAAGTGAATACGGATCATCGGAAAGCTCCAGATCTGTCTGTATCAGATCCACAAAAGGCAGCTCATAGATCTTTTTTGCTACCGCAATAAGCTTATCAACCTTTTCACGGTCATATACTATCTTGTGGTCCTCCGCCTTTATAAGATCATCCTCGGGAACAATAATATTTATTGTAAAAATCCCCTTCTCCGGCTGATTCAGTATAAAGCTTCTGACTTCGGAAAACCCTTCCAGGACATGCACAATCTGTATATAATCATTCCCGGCGTGTTCCTTAAAAGCAAGCCGATAGTTATCTTCCAGCTTCTTCTGATTGCTATCCATGAGTTCATCATAAGGTATATCCATGAACGGCCAGTACTCGCCAAGAAGATTCAGCCCCGCCGTCGGCAAAACCTTGTAAAAGTCCCTAAGAATAGTATCGTATATATGGTCTCTGTTACATTCAGAGACCAATGAAAAGTATGCCGGCATGCTTTCCCCCCTCGCTATGCATACAGTCTCTCTCATCAAAAGCTTCAAGATTGACTGGCATTCTTATTAAATTTTTTAGCCTATTTATTCATTATACGATATATAAATGTAAGTGCAATTCCCAAAATTGATAAAATCATTGCTGCATAATAAGCTGCCACATAAGTACCCTGCATACTGTAGATTCTGCCTATGATTATCGGCGCAAAAAATCCTGAAAATGCAAAACCAATAAACATAATTCCATAATTTACGCTTGAATACTTTGCACCGAATTTCTCGTTGGTAAAACCGGGATATATTCCCATAAATCCGCCAAAACATATACCTATGATGCAAATTCCCGCATAGAGAGTAAATGCGCTACCCTCTCCGGTGATTATAAGCATGAAAAGGCCAACGATCGAGCAAAAAAGCAATATTGTAAGTGTATTTATCTGCCCGATAAGGTCAGAGATAAATCCTCCGAGAATTCTTCCACCTGTATTGAAAAGAGCCAGAACAGATACAACCACAGCGGCTGCCTGCGGACTCATAAGCACCTGATTCTGCGCAATCGGGGAAGCCTGCGAAATGATCATCATACCCATAAATGCGCCGCAGCACATAAGCACCATCATTACGTAGAATTCCTTGGTCTTAAGCATCTCGCTCCAGGTATAATCCTTAGCTTTTGATGCTTTTGTATTATCGGAAAGAGGTGCAACATACCCTTCCGGCACAAAGCCGTCCGGACAGGGAAGGATCAGTAATGATGCGGCAAATACAATAATAACAATCGCTATTCCAAGTATCTTAAAGGCCATTGTTACATCCATTTTGGAGATGATTGCATTGGCAATGATCGGAACCAGCACTGAGCTAAGTCCATAAGATGCAGTGGCTATACCACCGACCAGTCCCCTTTTATCCGGAAAAAACTTAACGCAGTTGCTGACTGTGCAGCCGTAGGTCATACCCATGGCAAGTCCGCAGCATATACCAAATCCGAAAATAAGTCCCGGAACAGATCCCGCAAAACCGCAGATAAGAAAGCCCAAACCAAACCAGATTCCGCCTATCATAATTACAAATCTCGGTCCGATTGTCCTTACAAGCTTTCCGCCGCCTATCATGGTTATAGGTCCAACCACATTTGCTATGGAGAATACTATGGCAAGACTACTTGCTGTTACGGCATTGTCTCCGCTAAGTCCCTGTACCGCTGAAATATGCTCCGCCATAGGAGATGCAAAAACGCTCCAGGCATACAGTGCACCTATACAAAGGTTAATCAGGCAACTTGCTATTAATACCAGCCATCTCCGACTTGTTAAATTCATTTTTAATCCTCTTTTCGTCTAAAAATTACATGTGTTTTTCAACAATGAGTCCCACCGGTTCATCCCCAAGGGAATGGACGTGGAAATATCCCTCGCCGTAGGGCGGTTTAGGATAGGAATACTTATAAAATTTTTTATTTTCGGTATCTTCCAGACATTCTGCCATCCTCTTCAAGACGTCTTTTGTAAGAAGATTCCCGTTATGTGATGAGATATAATAGTCAAAATCAAGCTCTAAGGCCTTTTTAACCGTTTGGAGCTCCTCCTCCACAGTTCCGTGATTCTTGAAAATCAGACTGATTATCGGAGAGAGCGCATCGCCGCTAAGAAGCAGCTTTAATTCCGGAAGTAATATTCCAATCGAACCGTGGCTATGACCGGGAAGGTCAATGATCTCTCCGTGAATATCTCCGAGGTCAATTCGGTCAAAATCAAGCTCTGCAATCTGCTTCCAATCCCCACAACCAAATACAATACCTTGTGTATCGTCTTGTATATTATCTTCCATCTCACTGACCCATTTATTCAGCAGTTCCTCATTATAGGTATCCAGGATATTTCTGTCCTTTTGGGACAGATAAACCTTAGGAAAAAAGCGGCTTCCGCCAATATGATCAAAATGACCGTGACTGCATATTACAAGGAGCGGCAGATCTGTTATCTTTCGCACTTCTGCATGGATATCATCAACTCCGCAACCTGTATCGAATAAAAGGGCTTTTTCGCTTCCGATTATAAGGCTGGTCCCGCTTTCAAACCTGTCCTCAAGTATGTATATTTTTCCTGAGATTTTAGTCGTTTTTATCATTTCTTAAGTATAATACTTATCAGCTTTTTCTGGAAAGCATCCACTCCGATACCCACATAAACAACACCTGCTATCATTGCAGCCCCGATCTGGAGCGGAAGTGTGCCGATATCAGCTATTGCCATGGGTCCCATTATCGTAAGACCTATTGCCCATCCGCAGAGCCATGCCGGTGTGAAAATGAACTTTGGCACACTCTCGCCGATGAGAACCGCAAGACCACCCATCACAAACAATGTACAATACAGCTCAACATTGGGATTAAAGCTCAGCTTTTCCATTATAAAAATCGCGATAACCGCCCAAATATCGCCGCACAAGAATCCGATAGCTATTTTAAGGGCATCTGATGCCTTGTTTCCGTTCGCTACATAGAGTCCCGCACATATAAGAGCTACCGCACCGGTGGTGATACCAACCATGGGTGAGAGGACTGCCCAGATAGGCGGAAGCAGCGCTATTCCCAGCGCCAGTGTCAATTTGTTTATTGTTTTTTCGTTCATTTGTAACTCTCTTTTCGTTCTAAAATGAATCAGGCTCCGACTCCTTATTTTCATAAAGCATCGAAGCCTAATAAAGATTATCGATTATTCAAAATCAAAGCCTGTAAAGCAGGGCTTTCCTGTATAGTGCTTTATCTCCTCTTCTCCGTTAAGAGCGCGGATTGCACCTGCAGCCATAGCTTCCATCTCGAATTCTCCGGGATAAGCAAATACCGGTGCAATAAAGGAACAGGTATCTGTAATCTGTTGTACAAGATCCTTGTTATGCACCATTCCGCCTCCGAGAAGAATTCCGTCCACTTTGCCGTGAAGAACGGCTGCCATGGATCCGATGCACTTTTCGATCTGATAAATCATTGAATTCCAGACCATTTCAGCGTACTTATCACCGTTCGCAGCACGGTTTGTAAGTTCAATAGCATCTGATATTCCTTCGTGGCTTACAAATCCGCCGGACTTGGTAATAAGCGGCTTTACATCAGCTACGCCGAGGTTATTCTTCTTCATGTAATCAAGGAGATTGGCAACGGATATGCTTCCGCAGCGCGTAGGAGCCATCGGTCCCTCTCCGCCTACGATATCAAAACCGTCTACCATTTTTCCCTGTCTGTGCGCGGATACTGAGATTCCGCCGCCGATATGGCATACGATGTAGTTTGCTTCCTCATATTTTTTATGAAGAACGTTCTTGCTGTGGCGAATTGCTGTCTCCTTGAGGTTGAGGGAATGGAGGTGTGCGAGGCGATAAACGCCCTTGATTCCTGTCATTCTCGCAAGATCCTGATACTCATCAACATCCGGAGGATTTACTACCATCGCTTTAGCGCCGTTTTTGGATGCAAACTCATGAGCTAGCTGCGGTCCGAGTGCTGCAGGATGGATAACGCCGTTTGCCATGGTTCTGGCATGCTCCAAAATCAGATCGTCCACTTCGTAGGTACCACCCTCCATAGCGAAAAGTCCGCCGCCACGGCCTACAAACACGTCCACATCATCGATGGACTGACCTGCCTCCTTAAGGAGGTCAAGGATCATATTTCTTCTGTAGGGAAGCTGATCACTTATGGTCTCGTATTTTGCAAGCTCAGCTGCATCGTGAGATACATTCTGGGTATAGAGACACTCTTCACCCTTAAAAAGCGCGATTTTGGTGGATGTAGAGCCCGGATTTATTGTGAAAACCTTGTATTCTTTCATTTTTTCTTCTCTCCTGCCGCTCTTACTGCGCTGATTACGATATTGCCCTTGATCTCGGATACCGGTGCACTTCTGGAGCAATCACATACAACCTTGTTAAAGCCCTGAAGCATCGGACCGTAAGCATCCGCCTTACCGAACTGCTGAATGAGCTTAACTGCGACATTACCTACGTTAAGATCGGGCCAGATAACAACATTTGCCTTACCTGCAACCTTGCTCTCTCTGCTTACCTTCTTCTTGGCAACATCCGGGTTAATAGCAGCATCAAGCTGGAATTCACCGTCAATTGCAAGGTCGGGACGAAGCTCGTTAGCAATTTTTACTGCCTCGGTAACCTTGTCGATCAGCTCGCCCTGGCCGCTTCCGCAGGTGGAATAGCTGACACATGCGCATCTGGGCTCCCAGTCGAGAAGTGACTTAACAGTATCACAAGCTGAAATAGCGATACTTGCAAGCTGCTCGGGGTTGGGATTGGTGCACACTGCACTGTCACCGATTGCAAGAAGTGATCCCTCGCTTCCATCAAATCCCGGAATATCGCAGAGTCCGATACTTGAAACTGTTGCAAGACCGGGCTTAATGCCGATTATCATCTGTCCTGCAAGAAGAACGTCACCTGTCGTATAGTCAATTCCCGCAAAGGTAACATCCGCTTCGCCTGCAGCCTGCATAACCATTGCAAACTGGAGCTTATCCTCCATACGACGTCTGAGTGCCTTCTCCTTAAGTCTTGTCTCGGGAAGCGCTGTGTATTTCTCAACAAGAAGGGCCTTGTACTCCTCGTTGTTTACGTCAACGATCTTGAACGCCTCTTCCTTGTAGCCTCTCTCCTTGATAGCAGCCTTAATCTCTGCTTCATCACCCACCAGGATAGGTATGATATATCCTTCGGTGCCTGCCTCATAAGCTGCCTGCATCATCTTTTCATTAAGAGCCTCAGGGAATGCTACTCTCTGGGGATCCAATTTAGCTTTTTCAAAAATCTTATCAATTACGCTCATTTTCTACCTCTCATAAATAGGCTCGCCTTTACAGCGAGCCCAAAATGTTTTACATCTCTTCTTCAATAAGATCGATGAGATCAGAGATTGTCTCGCAGGCACTTGCATCAGCAAGCATAAGAGCTACGTCAAGCTCGTTCTCAATCTCTGAAACGAGAGCTACCATCTGAACTGATGCTCCGTTTAAGTCTGTCTTGAAGGATGTGGATTCTGAAAGCTCAGAAACCTCCTTCTTGTAGGACATTGCTACCATGTTTAATACCTGATCTAAAATTTCCTGTCTGCTCATTTTTATTCTCCTTTTTTTCTTGTCCCCTCATCCGGCACTTCGTGCCACCTGTCTCCGCTCCGCTTCGGTCCGCGCTGAACCGACGGTCTACGTTCCACTCCGGTCGTTGCTAAGCACTCGTCCCCCGGACGAGTAGCAACCCCGGACGTCGAGCGCCCCCAAGGGGAAAGCTTTAGCTGAGGTACTTCTCATCCAGATCGAAGATTACGGTCTTGAAGCCGCCGTCACGATCTATTATTGCTGCATGTATATCGAGGGGAAGCTGTTTGGAAAGCTCCTCACGATTCTTTTTACTGATTCCGCGTACAACTGCGTTAAGTCTTGTGCCCTCTTCGAGCTCGACCTCGCCGTATGCGAATTTGCCCATTTTCTTGTATTCGGGCTTTGAGGAAAGTGCTGCAGGAAGTACGATGGAGTGAAGCTTAGCCTTTCCGCTTATCTCGTACCACTCTGTCTCATAGCTTCCGCACTCGTTACAAGCATATACGGGCGGGAACTCAACATGTCCGCACTTGGGGCACTTACGGCCCATAATTTTTCCTTCTTCCAAAGATGTGTAAAATTTCTCAACTATTTTCTCTAATTTGATAGCCATGGTCTCATCCTCCCTATTAATCCATTGTCCGAATGATGATAGCGGCTACGTTCTGAGCACCGCCGTATCCACGGAGCATTGTTGTTTTCGGCAGTTTCTTAACCTGGCGATCACCGCACTCATTCCACATCTGCTTGCATGCCTCGTACATATCTGCAAGTCCGGATGCTGCGTGAGCGTGTCCGAAGGAGGTTCTTCCGCCGTTTGAGTTGATCGGCTTGTCACCGTCCCATGCAGTACGTCCGTCGCAGATGTACTTCCAGCCTTCGCCGTAGGGAAGGTATCCTGCGATCTCAGCAGATACAAGGTGAGATGTGATGATGAAGTCATTTGCAAAGAACAGATCAAGATCGTCTCCTGAAAGTCCTGTTGACTCATAAACCTGCTTTACTGCTTCCTCTGTTGCGCGAACCTCGAAGTGAGGTGTTGTTGCCTCACAGGCAGCACTTCCGATTCCGAGAACCTCGATGGGCTTATGCTTTAAGTTCTTTGCAATTTCCGGAATCTTTTCTGTAGCACATACGATACATGCTGCAGCACCGTCGCACTTAAGCTCAAGTCCGCCTGCTCTGAGGAAATCACCCATCTTCGGGTTGTAGGGTGAGTTCATGTATTCATCAAGAGTCATGCCGGCTTTTTCAGCGAGCTCCTCATAGGTTGTTCTCTCGATAGCAAGCGGGTTTACAGATGCATTACGTCTGTTATTTATACACATTGCATTGAGTGTGTTATTCATATCCTCAGCAGAGATGCCTCTTGTGCGGACATACCACTCTGCAGCGTCATCATAGATGAGCTCCTGACCTGCCATAAGGCTTCTGGTGTAGGTTCTGTCATAGAGCCATGAAGTAGTCTTAAGGAACTTCTCCATTGTCATCTTGTCACGCTTATAAGGGTGCTTGGGTGTCTCAACATTATCGGCAGGGCTCGGTGTAGAATCACCGAACTCAACGGCACCTGTAAGAACACAGTCATATTTTCCTGATGCAACCGCATTTACAGCCTGCTCAATTGCAAGATAGCCTGTGCAGCAAGCCTCTGAGTGGTGAATGGATCCCTTGCCCTTCATTCCGAACCAGTTGGCGATCTGAACGTTGGGGGTAAGGTAGTTTGAACCGTTCAAAGGGCTCGCACAGCCGTGGAAGTAGAAATCAACATCCTGAGGGTTAACTCCGGCATCTTCCATAGCCTTAAGTGCGGCATAACCAAACAATTCGCCTTCTGTGAGGCCGTTTGTTTCTTCATTATCTACGGTGTACATAAAGGGTGTACAACCGACACCGATTATGGACACGCTTCTTGAATAATTTCCAAATTTTTTCATGTTATTAACCTCGTTAATTATCTTTTACATGGAATGGGTTTTGTGGGGCACTTAGGCTTCTGGGCACCTGCCATAACTATTGCATCCTCGTCACAGGCCTCCATACACTTGCCGCACAGCGAACACTCATCCATAACAATTACGTGAACGAACTTATTCTTTCCGAGAATTGCGTCGTCTTCGCAGACATCCATACACTCGCCGCATCCTACGCACTTACTTGCAAGGATATGGTAAGTCATGAACTTCTTGCAGACACCTGCGCGGCAGCCCTTCTTGGAGATATGCTCATCAAAAATCTCTCCGTAACTGCCAAGTGCCTCCTTTACTGCATCTGCAATATCTTCGCCATCTTCGCAAAGGGACTGGGTTTTCATCATCTCGGCAAGGTCTTCCATAAGAGCCTTGTCCCCGCTTCGTCCCTTCTTCTCGGTAATATCTTTTAAGATCATCTCCAGCTGTGTGATTCCTTCGTATCCAAAAACACATTTGCCACAGTTCTGGCAGGGATGGCTCTGGACTTCCTTAAGAAGGACATCAACCACGCACTGATCTTCTTTTAATTCTTTGATCTTATCTGCGCTACTCATCTTTTCCTCCTTAATACTCGTTCCAAAGCTTAACCTTGGTTATTGTCGTTCTAAGATCACACTGCAGACATCTTCCGGCTTCGCACTTAGCCTGGTCGCAGGTAAGAGGTTTCTCAATCGCTTCAAAACTGCATTTTCTCTTGTCTGCTTCCATAACCTCAGCTTCAGTTCTTGTAAGATCCGCAAAGCCCTCAATCTGTCCGATGTATTTCTCGGGAGCCTGTCTTTCCACCAGAACTTCGCTGATATCGCCGTCTCCGCCAAGGAATTTATCGATTGCCACAGCGGCATCTCTTCCGCCCGCGATAGCCTCAATAACAGACTTTGTGCCTGTAACCACGTCGCCTGATGCAAATACACCTTCTACACTGGTTGCACTGTCCTTAGCTGCAATGTAAGGTCCGTGTGTCAGCTCAACGCCCATCTTGTCTGTTCCCTCAGGCTTCTGACCTACAGCAAAGATTACATTGTCGACCTCAACTATCTGATTTGAACCTTCTTCGAGCTCGATGATAGCCTTTCTGTTTTCATCGAAGTAGAACTTGTTTACCTTCTGGATCTCTACTCCGGTGGCTTTGGTATCACCTGTTATCCTAAGGAAGGAATGCGCTGCGTGAAGGATTACACCTTCCTGCTCACCTTCCATTCTCTCCTCCTCTGAGGAGGTCATCTGCTGAAGATTCTCAAGACAAGCTATGTGCACTTCCTTAGCACCCTGTCTGATTGCGGTGCGGGCACAGTCATAAGCAACGTTACCGCCGCCGAGAACCATAACCTTATCACCAACAGGAAGCGGATTGCCCTGTCTTGCAGCCTTAAGGAAGTCTGCATTCACATATACGCCCTCAAGGTCATTTCCTTCGATCGGAAGCTTGGTTCCCTGATGTGTTCCTATGGATACCAGAACCGCATCAAAACCGCTCTGAAGAAGCTTTGCGGGCTCTTCACAGGCTTCGCCTGTCTTTAAGGTAATTCCTGCTTCAAGAATCGTATCAATCTCTCTGTCTAAGAGCTCATCGGGAAGTCTGTATGCAGGGATGCCGTAGCGACACTGTCCGCCTGCCTTCTCATTTTTCTCGAAAACAGTGACCTCGTGGCCTTTCTTTGCAAGGTAGTAAGCAGCTGTAAGTCCGGAAGGGCCTGCTCCGATAACGGCAACCTTCTTGCCTGTGGGAGCATCCTTTCTGACGTTCTTTTTCCACTCACCGCTCTCATTCGTAGCAGCTGCTCTCTTAAGTCTGCAGATAGATACAGGAGAATTGAGCTCTCCTCTCTTACACTGGCTCTCGCAGTTTCTTGTGCAGACAGATCCGAGAGTCTCCGGGAAAGGCACCTTTTCACGAATAATGGCTGTCGCCTTATCAAAATTGCCTTCCTTCACAGCTCTTATATACTCAGGAATATCGATGTGTGCAGGGCAGGTACTTCTGCAAGGTACAACGTTTTCATCATAGGTTCTCTCGGGTTTCATCAAATGGAATGCATCCACAATTGAACCTGTGGGACAAACCTCAATACATGCGCCGCAGAATCTGCAGCCGGCTTCCTTGAGGGACTTGCCCTCCGGGATTCCCGCCCTGATACCCATGTCGGTCTTGATGTAATCAAGAACCTTAACACCACGCATATCCTGGCATGCTCTGATGCAACGTCCGCATCTTACGCATCTTGTGAAGAGATGCGAAATCAGCGGATTGCTCTCATCATTCGGAACTGCTCTCGATTTCTTTCTCCAGCGCTCCGGGCTTACTCCCATGTACTGATACATTGACTGAAGCTCACATTTTCCGTACTTGGGACATCCTGTACAATCAGCGGGGTGCGTAGCAAGAATCAGCTCCATGGCTGTTTTTCTTACCTTTTCGGCCTCGGGGCCATTAACCGTGACCTTCATGCCATCAGTCACAGTCGTTTTACAAGAGGGCACAGCCCCCTCCACTCCGTCAATCTCAACAGAGCAGAGGCGACAACCTCCCTTTGCTTCCAAATCAGGATGGGAGCAAAGGTGCGGAATAAAAACGCCTGCTTCAAGGGCGGCATCAAGAACGGATGCGCCTTCTCTTGCCTCAATTTCTTTTCCGTCAATAAAAATCTTCATCTACCTGTAACCTCTGTTTTTATTCAAAATCATCAAAGTTCTCGGAACCTGCTGATGCATTCTCACCTGCGATACGTCCACTGTTAAGGCAGAATCCCATTGTGTTTCCTGAAAGGATGAAGGGATAGCTGTCTCCGAAGATGTTGCATGCATCTGTTCCTGCTGCATAAAGGCCGGGAATAACCTTTGCATCCTGTGTGAGAACTTGTGTCTTGTGGTTGATCTTTACGCCGCCGAGTGAGCCGTATGCACCAACGTTCTCTCTGCAAAGATAGAAAGGTGCCTTCTCGATGGGCTGCATATATGCGCGATCCTTCTCAAAGATCTCATCAAAGCCGTTTGCGCACATCTCGTTGTACTCTTCAATCTGTGCTACAAGGCCCTCTACATCGATGCCTGCCTTCTCAGCCAGCTCCTCGATTGTATCTGCCTGTACGATAGGCTCATAACCGTTTGCAAGGTCTGCGTTCCACTGCTCATCGAAGTGATCGAAAAGATCATGAGGATGTACGTGAGAAACGATATCGGGACCCTTTTTCTTATACTTTTTAAGCATCTTGCTATCGAAGATTGAATAAGCAACCTTGCCGGGCTGTGCTGCGATTGCGTTACCTGTGAAGGTTGTGTTTGCAATCTGATCCTCGGGCATGAATCTCTGTCCGTTTCTGTTTACCCAGAGGCAAGGCTGACGGAAAGCACCGTCAAGGATGAAGTGGTTCATGTTGTCGGGAAGCTGATACATAAGCTCCATGATGCAAGGCTCGTGGCCTGCGCCTGCTTCCCATGCCATCTTGATACCATCGCCCTTCATTCCGGGAACAGCGAAGTTGTAGATTGTGTTGCCATACTCGAACTCTGTCTGCTCCTTGATCATCTCTGGGTTATCACCGAAACCGCCTGTGCAGATGATTACTGCATTTGCTCTTGCTTCGATCTCTTCACCGTTCTTGTCAACTGCGATTACACCTACAGCTGCGCCGTCCTCCATGATGATCTTCTTAACGGGAGTCTCGAACTGGAAGTCTACGCCAAGTTCCTTTGCTCTCTCTGTCATCTTCTTTGTCATAGCTGTTGCACAGCGAGGGCCGGGCATTCCGCCATCCTCAGGCTTTACAACGTGCCATGTGAACTCACCGTCTGAGTAAGCTCTTGTAGCCTCAGGAGCACTGAATGCTCTCTGAACGCCTACGAACTCAACGCCCATATCCATGAGCCAGTCGATTGTGTCACCTGACTTGAAGTAGTAATCTCTTACCATTCTTGCGTCTACACGATAGTGAGTGAAATACATGTGCTTTCTGAAAGCTTCACCGGGTGTAAGAGCAATCATGTGATCCTTCTGAATTCTGGAGCCTACGCCGAGAGGGCCCATACCCATGTTTGCTGCACCACCTGTGGTGGATGACTTCTCAAAAGTGATTACGCTTGCGCCGTTCTCGGCTGCCGCAATACTTGCTGCAAGTCCTGAAAGGCCTGCTGCTACTACGATTACATCTGACTGTAACTGTTTCATTTTTACTTACCTCCAAATAATTATTCGTTGCCACAAATACTTTCTGTCATTTTTTCTGCCAGACGGTTCCAAAGGAAGGAAACAATGTATCCGACGATATAGATCGGAATGAATGTCGTTGCCATTCCGATAAAATATGCAATGATAGGTGCATGATTCAGAATAACCACATTAAAATATGTAAGAATCAGGCTGTTGATCACAACATATGTAAGGTTCACAACTGCGTTGATGCAAAGACCAAAGGGAAGTGTATTCGGCTTTGTCTTGCAGAAATTCGCAAATCCGATTCCCCATCCGACACAGGGAAGTGTCACGCCAACCACAAAAGACACTACATAAGCAATAAGGAAATTGATTAAAAGCAACTGCGGTATAACCGTGTGAATCGCAAGCAGCTGTGCTGTAAGTGAAATAGCAAGTGCTATCGGAATGTTCATAATAAGCGCATTCACTGCGCGATATTTAAAACTCTTTTTCATTGCCATATCCTCCGAAAAGTATTAGATTCCCTTGAAATTCTTCTCTTTATATCTGATGATCTTTTTACCTACAATCTCTCTGTTCTCGGGATTTCCGAAGAATCCGCCCTGAGTATGTCCGATCTCCTCAAGGTGTCTAGCTCTTCCCTCAACAGTTGTACGATCCTTCAAGAGGCCATCCTCCTGAATAACGAACTTCCACTTGCCGTCCTCTGTCTGCTCGAGGTTTCCGCCTGCGCCGCAAACCTGGCACTCGATAGGATAGTGAAGGCCGTCCCACTGAGGCTCACCGAGAACAAGTGCATTTGAGTGGCAGTTCGGGCACCATCCCATGTTCTCGTCGCCGAGCCATTTTCTCTCCTCTACGGGAGTCTTAACAGCTTCGATGATGTTTTCACCCATCTTGTGTGCTCTTGCGATGAGCTCGTCATCAAGCAGGCACTGTGCGGGACCGGGAACTCTTGTTGCAAGGATCATGTCTACAACCTTCATGTCAGTTGTGAACATTGTTGCCTGAAGCCCCTCGAGAGCCATTGACTGCCATGCTCTGGTTGATCCGCCTACTGAGATAAGACCTGCAACCCTGTCTCTGTGCTCGATGGCACCGATTGTCTCAAGGAATGCTGTCTCGTAGCTAAGACTTCTCTGTGCAAATGTCAGATAATTGGCGGATGGCATAAGATCATATGTAGGAACTGAATAGATAACCGCATCCTGACTAAGAAGGACATCCATGATCTTTTTCTTATCGTCCTTATCATCAAGTACGCATCCTACGTTCTTGCCCTGTGACATACCGATGGTGCAGGATGTGCATCCGGTACAATCCAGAATGTTGTAATCCCTAAGATTGATCATAGTTACTTCTGCGCCGGCTTCCTCACATGCAATGAGTGCTTCCTTTAAAAGGATCTCACTGTTGCTGTTCTTTCTTCCGGCTGTAACGCCCATTACTTTGATACTCATAAAAATTCTCCCTTTTTCCTTTTAATTCAGAATTCGCTCTGATAGTTAAGAATTTATCATTCAGAGTTTCCCTTTACATCCAACAGCCATTGAGTAAAATCTCAAAATAATGTATACTTTTTCCGACGTTTGTCGGATGCAACGAAAATTTACTTAAAAAACGGGAGATAGCAGTAAAATGGCTTATATTTCAGATATTCTGGATGCAATAGAGAAAAAGTACGATTTAAAAGTGCATGGAAACTATCAAAAAAGGCATTCAATTGACGGAATACGTTTTTTTAACGAAAATGATGCCAACATTGAGCATCTGATGCCGAATATTTTGTATCTTGCAGATTACAAAACCTTTGGAAAGGCGGAGGTTTACGGCGATATCCTTTTCATAGGAACCGGTCAGAACACTCCTGCCTCGGACTCCCTTTATATAGAAGAAGAACTGAACATATTAGAGTTGTACAACCTTATGGAGGATGTAATTCTGGCATATCAAAACATAGATGTGCAAAAGCGAAGTCTTTTCAGTATCCTGCACAACGGCTACGGTATCGACGCCCTCCTTCAGACGGCATACAAATACCTCAATAATCCTGTCGTGGTATGTGACAGCAGTTATGGAATTCTGGCATCCTTCCCCGATGTTTCCGAGGATAAGAACCTGGAAATAAAGAACAACAGACTATCCGTCAAAGCTAAATACTCCGAGGATATGGAACAAAAGAAAGTTACCGAAAGAATCTACCACTCGGTATATCCCTTCGCCGTGAAGCTTGAAGAAAGCGATTTTGACTGGATATTTGAAAGCATAAGAATAAAACACGCAGTTGTGGGCTATATTTGCGTAAGATGTAATGAACGCGAACACACAGAAAGTGATCTTGACCTCATTCACTCCCTCGCCCAGATGGTATCAATACAGCTGCAAAAGGACGACAGTTACCGAAATCCCCAGGGCATCAAATATGATATGTTCCTGCGGGATCTTTTCGGGCGCCACTATGATGAAGAAACCGCTGTGAACCAGCTGTCGCTTCTGGGAATAAAGCCGAAGGAATACTACTACATCATTGCCAGCAGCTTTACCGCCACCTCCCGAAGGCTTATGGCTTACCATATCTATATCCAGCAGCTTTCCACCATCTTTTCAAACAGTGTGACCGGTATCTTCGGTAACCGTTTTATAACTCTTGTTTCCACATCAAAAATGGAAGCCATGACTCCAAAGACTGAAAAAAGGCTGAAAACCTTCCTTACTATGAATCACATGATAGGAACCGTAAGCTATCTTTATGACAAATTGAGTGAAAGCTCCGCCTATTTCAGCCAGTGCCAGGGACTTTTGTCGCAGAGACTCCCTGTTTTTAACGAATCACCCATTATTTATTACCGTAATTACTACTTAAAACACATACTTAGCTCCGCGAACAAAGAATCAATGGTCCGTGCCTCAATCCACCCCTCCATCAAGTTCATGAAAAAACATGACGAGGAGCACGGAACGAACTACATCAGCACTCTGGAAACTTATTTCGACAATAATAGAAGCGCACCTGCCACAGCAAATGCGCTTTTCATACACAAGTCCACCCTCTTCTACCGCTTCGACAAGATGAAACAGCTCTTCGACATACGCCTCGATGACAAGGACGCCCTCTTCGCCTACGAATACTCCCTAAAACTGCTGCAGTAACTTCGCACGGCAGACCCCATGGCCCGGGCGAAGTTATTTGCCTCAGGTGGTTTGGATGCTGGCGTGGGTGTGGAGACGTTTTCTCTGGAAATAGGTGTAGTAGCGGAGCCAGGCGGTGACGCCGCTGATAAGCCAGACGATTCCGGAGGAAAGCCAGATACCGGTCGCTCCGAAGCCGAGGTATGAGGTCAGAAGGAGCGGTATGGTGAATCTTCCGATGACCTCTATGACACCGTTGAACAGTGAGAAGAACGCATCTCCTATGCCGGTCAGGACTCCGCGAACAACATAAATTAATCCGAGCGCAAGATAGAACAGACTTGTAATCTTAAGTCCGTCAGCACCAAGAGTTATAACCTCCGTATCAGTCACAAACATACTGCAAATAGCTCTTCCGAACAATTGCATTGTAAATACCAGAATAGCTGTGAATACGGCCATAATAACAAGACCGCTCTTGTAACCCGAATAGACGCGGTCGTTTCTTTTTGCTCCGAAGTTCTGTCCGCTGTAGGTCGCAAGGGATGCTCCCAGCGTTGCATAGGGCTGATGAATAAGCTGCTCTATCCTGTTTGTGGCTGTAAAAGCTGCCACTACAGTCGTTCCGTAGGAATTGACTATTCGCTGAACCGCCATGGCTGAAATCGCAATGAGTCCGAACTGGATCGACATGGGCACTCCAAGGCGAACAATCTTGTAGGTCATATGCATTGATATCTCGAAGTCTTCCTTCTCAAAGCGGAAATATCTGTTGGTTTTGTATGCATATATTGCACTTAGTACCACAGAAATAAACTGCGCCACAACAGTGGCAAGAGCCGCGCCCTTGATTCCAAGTCTGAAAACGCACACAAACACAATATCAAGCACGATATTTATAACAGTTGATATTATCAGGAAATACAGTGGTGTTCTGGAGTCTCCGAGCGCACGCAGCATTGAAGACAAATAGTTGTACAAGGATACAAACAAAAGTCCGATACACATAAAGCGCACATATAATATGGCATCTCCTATGATAAGCTCCGGTGTTCCCAGAAGTTTAAGCAGATGAGGTGCAAGAAGGAATCCCAGCGCTCCGAAAAATATCGGAACCAAGAGCATAATAAGGCCTGTGTTAACTATACATCTTTTCACCTTGCTGTCTATGTGGGCTCCGTAATACTGCGACACAACAATACCGCCGCCACCTCCGATACCGTTGCAAAGCGCAAAAAACAGGAAAGTTATGGAGCTTGTGGCACCGACAGCGGCAAATGCATCTGCTCCGACAAATCTTCCGACAATTATCGAATCGGCGAGATTATATATCTGCTGGAAAATGTTTCCAATCAGTGTAGGGAGGGCAAACACCAGGATGTGTCTTGCCGGATTCCCTGTCGTCATATCTGTTATGTTACTTTTCATAATATCCTACTCCATCAAAATAGCCCTATGCAGGGCGGGCATCAGAGAGTATCTGAGCCGTATACAGGTGATAGTAATCACCCTTTTTCTTCATAAGTTCCTCATGTGTACCGCACTCGGTGATACCGCCATCATTGATATACATTATCTTGTCACAACCTGTAATGGTCGATAAGCGGTGCGCTATTATAAAGCTGGTTCTGCCGGCCAGCATAGCATTCAAGCCTCTCTGAAGGTCTTTTTCCGTCTGAACATCGATACTGGACGTGGCCTCATCCAGTACCATAATTCTCGGATCCGAGATAAGTGTCCGCGCAAAGGAGATAAGCTGTTTTTGCCCCTGAGACAGAAGTGCTCCTCTCTCCTTAACCTCTGTGCGATATCCCCGGCTCATGCCGCTGATAAATGTGTGTGCACAGACAGTCTTCGATGCTTTTATTATCTCTTCCTTAGATGCATCAAGTTTTCCGTAACGTATGTTATCCTCGATAGTTCCCGAGAAAATGAAGCTATCCTGCAGCATTATACCCATCTGTTCCCTAAGAGATTTTAATGTCACCTTGGAAATGTCCTGTCCGTCGATAAGAATTCTGCCGCTATCAACATTATAAAATCTCGATATAAGACTTACGATAGTGCTCTTGCCTGCTCCGGTTGGCCCCACAAGTGCGATGGATTCCCCGGGCTCCACAGTAAAGGACACATTATGCAGAACTTCTTTTCCTTCTTCATAGGAAAATGAGACATTCTGAAATTCTACCCTGCCCGTTACAGGCGCAAGCTCGATTGCTCCGGGCTCATCCGTAATAGTCACGGGCTCATCCATAGTCTCAAAGATTCTCTCCAGATACGCGATATTATTGATGAAGCCGTTAAAAATGTTTCCAAGGTTCATGATCGGCTGCCAGAATCTGGACGCATAGCTTGATATGGCAACAATCGTTCCGAGACTCTGGTGACCGTTTGCAAATATCACAAGTCCGAAGAAGTAGATGGCTGCTCTTACAAATACCGAGATGGTATCTATTCCGGGCCATACTGATGTACTGTAGTATATGGCCTTCATCCAGGTTTTTCTGCAGTCATCCGAAAGGTCCCTGAAAATCTTTGCATTTTCGTCCTCTCTGGCAAATATCTGTGTAATTCTGGCACCAACGATATTTTCCTGAAGATACGCATTCAGATTCGAGTTTTTATTGGAAACCATCTGCCATGCCCGGCGCTGCTTATTCTTGATCCAGAACATGAAAATCATGAGCACCGGAACGCCCGCCAGTACCACGAGACTAAGCTGAACATCGACGTAAAACATGAAAATTACAATAAATATGAGGTTCAGAATCTCAAGTACGATATTGATAAGACCGTTACTTAGCATGTCCGAAACCGAATTTACGTAATTGACCACCCTTACCAGTATTTTCCCGTGCGGTCTGTCATCGTAATACTGAAAAGGAAGCTTTTGCAGGTGCTCAAACAGATCGTTCCTTATCTGATAGATGATATCCTGGCTCACATTAACCATTATTTTTGAGCGCACCAGTGAAAAGAAGATGCTAAGTGCATACAAAGCAGCCGATATTATAACCAGCCTAAAGAGCAGCACTCTGTTCCCGTCAGGAATCGCCACATCCAGTGCATTACGCACAATAACGGGATTCACAAGGGCTGTGACCCCGGCAATCGCCGACAGCAAAAACGCCACAAGCATCACACCAATATGCTTTTTAATATATCCCGATGCCCTAAGGAGATGCTTTATATCAAAAGGCTCCTCTAATAATTCATCCTGTTTATATGTATTTCTGGCCATCTGTTATGCCCCCATCTGAAGCTTTACAAGCTCCGCGTAGTATCCGCCAAGTTTTATCAGTTCCTCATGTGTGCCCCGCTCAGTAATCTCACCGTTTTGCATGATTAGAATCTGATCCGCATCCTTTGTCGTGGATATTCTTTGGGCAATGATTATCTTCGTACATTTAAAATCAAGATCCCGCAAGCTATCCTGAATTGCCTTCTCGGTCTCAAGATCAACCGCCGAGGTCGTATCATCAAGTATAAGTATCGAGGGTCTCACCGCCAGTGCTCTGGCAAGAGAAATTCTCTGCTTTTGTCCGCCCGACAATCCGACTCCCCTCTCTCCGACAATCGTCTCATAGCCCTCAGGCATCTTTGCAATAAAATCGGAAGCCTGAGAATATTTCGCGTACTTCATGACATCCTCTTTACTTAGCAGCTGATCTCCGTAGGCGATATTTCCATCAATAGTGTCTGAGTAGAGCAAAACATCCTGCGTCGCAAGTCCGATATTTCTTCGAAGCTGATGAAGTGCAATATCCTGCACATCCACGCCGTCAACAAGCACGCGGCCTCCCGTCGGTTCGTAGAATCTGGGAATAAGATGTATAAGCGATGTTTTTCCGCAGCCCGTCTCTCCCATAATGGCCACAGTCTGCCCCGGCTCAGCGGTAAATGATATATTTTTCAAAACAGGAAGCTTACCGTCCGAATACTGGAAGCTCACATCCCTGAACTCGACCTTGCCCTCAAATCTGTTGGGCATAAGGGCCGTGTATTCCTTGTCCACAATCTCCGGCTCTGAGTAGTAGATTTCCATGACCTTTACAGACGCCGCCGAAAATCTCTGGAACTCGTTCATGATATTTCCAAGCTGTCTCATGGGATTGGCGATGGCCCAGATAAGTCCGGAAAAAGCCACATATTCACCCATTGTCATCTGATTGCCCATAAGGAAAAGTCCGCCTACTAGCAGCAGAATAATGGGAAGCAGGTTTGCAAAGGTTTCAACTATCGGAAAATATCTAAGCCAGATCATAGCTGTCTTCTTATTGGTGTCACGGTAGTCCCTGTTGCATTCATCAAAAGACTCTATCTCATAGTCTTCCCTGGCAAAAGCCTTAACCACGCGATTTCCGGAGATATTTTCCTGCGCCATTGTGTTCATTTTGGCCAGTTTTTCCCTAAGGAGTGCATGCATAGGCGCAACCTGCAGTTTAAAAGCCATTATTATAATGAAAATCAGCGGAGCTACTGCGAGAAGACAGAGCGCCATTTTCCAGTTCATGAATAAAAAATAGATTCCGACAGCCAAAATAAGCGAAAACGCCTCAACCAGCATTCTCACAACCCAGGCAATCATGTGCCTTACGGCATCCAGATCACCGGTAACTCTGGTCATGAGGTCACCGGTCCTGTAGGTGCTGTAGAACTTCATGTCCTGTCTCTGAATCTTGTCATAAATGAAATTTCGCACTCTGAAAAGGACTCCCTGGGACACCACTTCGTATCCCACGCAATCCGCGTACACGATGATACACCTTAGAATTGTGAAGAATATCATCATGAAAATAAGCCTGTAAAACTCATCGGAATGAGCACTGAAATTGGCTCTCGCCTCAGGTCCCGAGAGGAATTTGTCTACTATCTGTGATGAAAAATACGGAACCGTCAGCTGCATCATGTTGTATAAAAATGTACCGGCAACGGAAACGATATACAGCGCCTTATATCCCTCCATGTTATCCCAGAGCCACTCCAATCTGGTTCTTGGAAACTGCCAGTCTTTATCTGCATTTTTCACTTTAAAGTCCAACCTTTCATAGAAACGTTAGTTGTTATTTAACCACTATGCCAATCATAAAACTATAAATATTTTGTCATTCGGTAATTATTTTTTGTTTTCCTCAAAAATGTTTTATACTATTCATATGGGTAAAAATAAAAAGGAGGGTTACAGCATGAAAGCACTTTTTATCGGTGGTACGGGTACCATCAGTATGGGAATAGTAAGAAGACTGTCGGAGGATCCTCAATGGGAGGTATACCTCTTAAACAGGGGAAATCGCAAGGGCGATGTCCCTTCTTCAGTAAAACAAATAACAGCTGATATATATAATGAAAGCGATGTCGCAGAGAAGCTCTCCGGCATGGATTTCGATGTGGTAAGCGATTTCATCGCCTTTGATGTGAAGGCCGTGGAGCGAGACTACAGACTCTTTAAGGATAAAACAAAGCAGTACATCTTCATCAGCTCTGCTTCTGCCTACAATAAACCCGCAGCAGGCTATATCATAACCGAAGGAACAACTCTGGCGAATCCGTATTGGGAATACTCCAGAAACAAGATCGCCTGCGAAGAATTTCTCATGAAAAAATACCGCGAAGAGGGCTTCCCCGTAACCATAGTAAGGCCCAGCCACACCTACGACGAGAGACATATTCCGCTCGGTGTGCATGGCAAAAAAGGATTCTACCAGGTTATAAAGCGCATGCAGCAGGGAAAACCCGTCATAATTCAGGGCGACGGATCATCTCTGTGGGCTGTTACCTTTAACAGCGATTTCGCGATCGGCTTTACCGGTCTCATGGGCAACAGACATGCCATAGGCGAGGCTTTCCAGATAACAGGTGACGAGATCCTTAGCTGGGATCAGATATATCAGACTATTGCTGATGCTCTGGGCGTAGAACTAAAGGCTTACCATGTTTCATCCGATTTCTTAAGTGATGTAGGTGAAAAATACGACATGGATTTCGAAGGAAGTCTTCTCGGAGACAAAACCGTATCCGTTGTTTTTGACAACAGCAAGCTAAAAAGACTCGTTCCGCAAATGACTACCACTATTCCCTTCCATAAGGGAGTTCGTCTGGCAGTTGATTACGTCCTCTCTCATCCTGAGGAATACGAGGAAGATCCGGAATTTGACACTTTTTGTGATAAAATAATAGCCGCAATTGAAAAGGCGAAAACAGAAATATAAAGAATTTTGAATGAATTTTAAAGGTAACACGAATGGAAAAAGAGATTTTTGACAAAGAACAACATCATTTACAGGAGACATACGACAAGCTTCTCAAGATGAAAAACGATCTCGAGGAGCAGATCGCAGCCCTCGATGAAAAGGCGCTGGACGACAAGAATGATATCCGCGATAACATACGTTTCGATTACGCGGACATCGAGACCACGATGGAAACCCTGGCCGAGATCGAGGTATGGAACCGCTATATCGATACTTACAACGTAGAGAGCAATTCTCTTGGAAATCGTCTCACAAGCGTGAACAAGCTCCTCGAGTCTCCTTATTTTGCAAAAATCCAGCTTCAGTTCGATCCATCCGAGGAACCTGAAAACTATTACATCGGCCGTGCTGCCATCTCCGAAAACGGCTATGACCAGATGGTGGTTGACTGGAGATCTCCCATTGCCGAGGTTTACTACAATCAGGAGAGCGGCCACACTCACTACACCGTTGAAGACAGGGAAATCCCTGTTGATCTGCAGCTTCGTCGCCAGTTTGATCTGCATAAAAATAAGCTTCTGGCCTATTTCGATACACAGATTGCGATTGAGGATCCCATGCTCCTGCAGTCGCTCTCCCAGACGCACTCCGACAAGATGCAGGCTATTACTGCAACCATTCAGAAGGAACAAAACACCGTCATCCGCTATCCCGATGTGCCCATGCTCCTTGTAAACGGTATCGCCGGAAGCGGAAAGACCTCTGTTTTGCTGCAGAGAATTGCGTATCTGTTCTATCAAAAAAGAAACACTCTCCGCCCCGACCAGGTGTGCCTTATGACACTGAACCCGGTATTTCGTGAGTATATTGACAATGTTCTCCCGGATATGGGCGAGACAAACCCTCTGACACTTACCTGGCGCGAATTTCTTCAGATGGTGCATGTTCCTTTTTCCGATGATGAATACGACTACACCGAAGCGGAGAATCTTCAGAAGATACACGACGTACTTCCGACACTGACGCCCGAGGCTGCGGATTTTTATGAAATAACGCACAAGGGCAATCTTGTTATGTCCAAAAAGGAAGTCCTGTCCGTAGTAAATAAATTCAGGAAATTCCCCATGGGAATACGCCTTATCCAGACCGTATCCGATGAACTTGAGCACAAGGTCAAGAACTCTCTTCGCCACCTTGAAAAAAATGATAACGAAAATGCCTCCGGAAGCATGGCAAAGTCCGATCAGGCAGAGGATAACCGCGCAGAGAACGATTTTGGCGGAGCACTCTCCAATATCAGACGCTGCAGGTGGGTAAACGCCCTCCATGTTGCGAGACGCATCCTGGGTAAAACCCGTGTAACAGCCGCAGAATGGCTCTATACAAGGATGGAACTTACCGGCATATGCGATCGTAACATGCGTTATGTTATGGTTGATGAGGTGCAGGATTACACAAGGGCACAGATGATGGTCTTTGCAAAGTATTTCCCGAATGCCCGCTTCATGCTCCTTGGAGATGAATTCCAGGCAATTCGTGAAGGTACGGTTACTTTTGCCGAGCTTAAGGAGATGGCAGAAGCAGATAAAAAGCGCTTCACAGAGCTTCCTCTCATGACGAGCTATCGAAGCTCACCTGAGATCACCGATATGTTCGCTTCCATTCTGCCTCCGGAGAAAAAGATGATGATTTCCTCCGTAAAACGCCCCGGCGAGCCGGTTTCGGTGAAGGTATGCAGTTCGGATAAGGAATACCTGAAAGAACTGACAGCTCTTATCAGTGAATATGAAAAAAAAGAAGGCCTTACGGCCATAATCTGCAGAAACGAATATAGGCTTGAACAAATTTCAGCTATGCTAAAGGATAATTCTCCGCAAATAATAACAGGGCACGATGCCCTGCCTAAAAGTGGTGCTTTTCTTTTGGAGCTTGCGCTTGCCAAAGGTCTGGAATTCGACCATGTAATTCTGCCCGACGCCGATTCGGAGTCGTATCCCGATGACGAATCCGGCAGACACTGCCTCTATACAGCAATGTCTCGCGCAACGCAGCATCTGTCGATTCTGTCAAACGGAAAACTCTCCGCCATTTTGCAGGAATAATCAGTTTTTACTCATCCTCTTCCATGTCATAGCTTATCTCATCGAGCTCTGCATGGAAGAACTCGCACCAGCTGTACTGGTTCATATAGTCGCCCATGTACTTATACTTGGAATCCTTCTTCTTTTCAAGCCAGTCATAGAGGTCACATTCAATCCTGTCCTTTGCTATGGCAAGGCTTCCTCGCTGTTTCAGGATAATTCCATCAAGCTTAAGCTTCTTGAAGGTGTTCTGAAGATCCTGACGAAGGTTACACAGGTATGACAGTTTCTTTTCGGGATCTCCGTCATCCTCCCAAAGGGATGCGATTATTTCTCCGTTTGTAGTCTGCGCACCCTTGTTATTTATGAGAAGCGCTACTATCTCTTTGGTTCTTTTGTATTTGAATTCAACAGGTTCCCCGTCAACAAATAACTCAAAATTGCCAAAAGTCTGGGCAAAAACTCTCTTATATTTCTTTCGTATCTCAGGGTATCTGAGGGATTCGAGCTCACTCTTCACCTGATCCTTAGTGCCCGGCTTTTTGATATATCCGCTGGCATGAAGCTTCATGGCTTCATAGGCCTGTTCTGTGTGATTAGTGAGATAGATAAGATTGATATAAGGATTCAATTCCTTTAAGTATCCGCCAAGATCTATTCCCCCAAGTTCAGACATTTCTGTCTCCAAAACCGCAACATCCATCTCCGTCTCACGAGCCGTAGCGAGTGCGGCCAGCGAACTGTCACTTGAAAACAGCGTCGCATCCGGAGACACTGTCTCAATAATCTTCTTTATTTTTTTCAGGGACTCCTTGTCCTCATCCACAGCTAATATGTTCATCACTGACCCCCCAATGTCATTGAAACCGATTTTACACTCTGGCTCTTCCTCTGCTCTGCAGTCATATGAAGAGGATCCGCCTCTCCAACCACCAGTGTTTCGCCATCATTTA
Source organism: Butyrivibrio sp. ob235 (assembly GCF_900109475.1). NCBI lineage: Bacteria > Bacillati > Bacillota > Clostridia > Lachnospirales > Lachnospiraceae > Butyrivibrio > Butyrivibrio sp. ob235. The sequence goes on along the minus strand of NZ_FOBE01000008.1, from coordinate 43,839 downwards.
GTGCCGCATCGTGTAAAGGTCCCGCATTCATATCGGAAAGAACAAGTGCTGCAAATCTGTCGTAGTTGTCCTCGTCAATCACCGGAAAATGATATTTCATCCGGTACCAGTGCTGTGGATCATAGCCAAGAGAACCAATATAGAGCCTGTCAGCCGTATCGGCAACCTCATCAACTCCCGCCTTTTCACCGGGCGCCAGCCCCGCTTCTTCGCAGAACAGCATTGCATAGGCCTTTAAAATCCTATCCCTTACTGTTTCATCACTTCCGCTTTTGTTTTTTCGACCGGTAGGCGTATCCATTATCTTGTAATAGAAGTCCTGCGCCTCCTCACTTTCATCAAAGGCGAGAATCGCATCATAGAGCTCTTTCTCGCTGATATTACCCGCTATAGCCATGTTTCTTTTCTTTCCCCCTTCTTCATAAGATTTATTTTCAAGAAACCACTAATTTTTTATTGTCCGAATTCGACATAACCGATGTCTGCGACACCTGTTTTAAATACGGCAGCTCCTTCTTCATGTCACTCCTTACGCTCCAGTGCCAGAAGAACTCACCAATAAAAAGTATTTTATGAACAAAATCCTCAAATAATATCGCCTGTAACAGCCTTTTGGGAGAATATATCCTTCTGCTGGCATCGATATTTTCAAGCTGAAGCTCGTACGGAGTCATGTTCTTTGGTCTGTGTACCGCATTTCCGTTGTACTTATCCCACCTTGTATGAAGAAGCTTGTCTTTATTCTTCTCATAGACCGGAGTGCCCGGCACAAAGTACATGCACTGGATAAGAACGCCCTGGATATGATTTTTTATGACAAAATCCGCAAGCTCCTTGCCGCAGCCGACCTTCTGATTATCAGATCCCAGAATAAAAAGTCCTCTGACACTCATTCCATGTCTCTGAATATTCCTGATCGACTCCTCTATCTCGGTCTTGGTCGACTTCTTGTGATATGTCTTGAAGGAATCGTCGTCTATGAACTCAATTCCCATATCGAGCTCGAAAAAACCCGCTTTCTTTAGAAGTTCAAGCATCTCGTCGTCAAATCCGACCTCGTACCTGGCCTGTATGTTGAAGCGATATTTTATTCCGCTTTCGATTATCTTGTTTAAAACAGCTATCGCCCAGTCTCTGTCTGCAAAGAAATTGTCATCCGTAATCCACAGATCCTTTAAAAGCCTGAGCTTTCCCTTGTGAAAGAAGTCGATTGAGTATTTGATATCCTCAACAACATTTTCGGGAGATCTTTTCCTGACGCAATGACCAAAGTGTCTCACAAGAGCACAGTAATCGCAGTTGTGCGGACATCCCCTTGAGGCATGCACCTGGGGCCAGATGGTCATGTGCCCCACCATCTTCCTGTAATTGTGAATGAGGTCCCTGTCGGGGATAAGATCAAGATCCGTCGGAGGTTCCGGCATACCTGTATTTACAAGCTCATCGCCGCGCAGATAGGCATATCCCTTACCTGATGGCTCTTCTCCGCGCTCGATTGCCCGTATCATAGGCATTATTGTCTCATCGCCCTCTCCCAGCATCACATAATCGCAGTGCTGTACTGCCTCCTCATAATTCATCGAGGCATGAAGGCCTCCTAGCACAACCTTTGCGGAGGAATTTTTCCTGAAAAAATCGGCAAGTTCATAGCCCCTTACCGCAGCAAAGGTAAATATGCCCAAAAAGATAATGTCTGCATCAAGCACATCATCATATTTAATCTTCGAAATTGATTCACTGTACATATATGTATCCGGAATCTCTTTCTTTACTATTGTTGCAAGCGTGTTAAGCCCGACGGAAGGAGTCCTTATATACCTATCGTAAACAAAATAGTTTAGAATGGTCTTTTTATAAGGCCTGTTCCCCGGTTCTATAAATCGTATCTTCATCCCAATGATTTTCCTCTCAATTCCTATACAGTAAATAGTAAGCAAAACAACCGCTTTGGTCAAACATATTATCAGCATCTGTTAAAAACCTATAAATTACCTCTTATTTCTTTATTAAGAAATGTGCTTCGTTAACATTTTCCCGTCAAAATTGGATACAATATTATTGATACTGTGACCTTTTGGGTGATGATGCTATGAATACAACGCAGAAACCATTAAAGCGCAGCATAATCCTATTCATGTTAGGTTTTCTCACAACGCTGTGCGTATTATTCAGCATAATTACATACCAAACCTTCACGACGGCAATCTATCGTTCATATAACAAGCGAATGATTGACATTGTTAACTATGTCTACAGCCATATAGATATAGAAGATCTGTCAACCTGCGTTGAAACCGGTGTTGAAACCGAGAAATTTATCAAACTTATCACCTTTATGGATTCCATCATGGAGGATTTTGATATTCATTACCTCTATATTGTAAAACCGGTGCTGGATGGTGACAGGAAGGGAATGATGAACATCATATCCGCAGATACCGCAGAGGGAAGGGCAACCGATCCCGACGGCTACTACCTGGGTTATATTCTTTATGATGTTTACGAAGAAAAGGATCTTTATGTATATCAGGATGCACTTGATAAAAACACCATATCCTTCTGTAAAAATTTCACTACCTGGGGATATGACTACACTATTTCCAAGCCTTTGATCAACAGCAAAGGCGAACATTTCGCCCTTTTGTGTGTGGATATCGAGGTGGAAGATGTGCAGCTCGCTATCAGAACATATACGGTACTCTGTATTATCCTTATTCTCATACTTGGTATAGCATTCTCAATTCTTTTCATAATATGGGCAAATCGCAGCATCACAGAACCCATCGGACGTCTGGAAAAAAGTGTCTCGGCCTTTGCCAAGAGCAGTCATTCCCAGACGGATCCCAACCTATTGATATATAACGATCCACATATCCATTCAAAGAATGAGGTTGAATCTCTGTCTGAAGCCATAGGCCAGATGACAGAGGACATGCGCACCTATGCAAGCAATATTCTTGAAGCTCAGGTTCAGGTTGAGGACATGAAAAACCAGGTAAACTATATGGATACCGTAGCCTATCAGGATGCCCTTACCCACGTTAAGAACAAGGCCTGGTATGACAATGTTGCCATGCGTGTAGATCAGGATATAGACTCAGGAACCGCAGAGTTCGGAATTCTGATGGTTGACCTTAATAACCTGAAAAAAATCAACGATACCTATGGTCATGAGCACGGAAATGACTATATTTTCGGTGCCTGCCACAAGCTCTGCGTTGTTTATGAACACTCGCCCGTATTCAGAATCGGCGGCGATGAATTCGTTGTTCTTCTGGAAAAAAGTGATTATGAAAACAGAGACAGTCTCCTTTCCCAGATCAAGGAAGTTTTTGCCGACACCGCAGTAGATGAGCACCGAAGCCCGTGGCGACGCTATTCTGCCGCTATAGGTATGGCCATATATGATAAAAATACCGACCGGTGTATAAATGATGTATTTAAACGCGCGGATAGTATTATGTATCAGGATAAAGTAGCTTCAAAAGCCGCCAGAGAGTGATTTTTAGGGCCTCCTCCACCCCTCTGAAAATATTTTTCAAATTTTTTCGTGAAAAATGCAAAAAAATTTCGCATAAAAACACAAAACGTTGTATAATATAGACAGATATTCAAATATTCTGTGAGGAGGATTTTGAAGGTTATGAATAGAGCAAGAATGCAGATTCTTTGGACATGTCTGTGTCTGATTCTGACGATCACATTCTTCGTTGGAGGAAATGCCATTATAGGCGGTGCCTGGCTGATGGTATTCTTCATTCAGGTTGGAATGACCGTAATAACCATACAAAACCTGAAAATGGAATGACAACTGAATACAAAACTGAATACAGTTCATACGATAGAAAAGAGAGGCTTTTAAGTCTCTCTTTTCGTTTGCGGATATTTTTGGCTAATTATAATAATGCAAAATACTCTCCGAAAGAATATAATATCTCTAAAGAAAATCGGTGGATTATACCACTGTATTTTGTGGTTTTTTATGGGGAGATAATTATATATGGGGAAAAAAGTTGAAACGGGGTTGTTACTAACTGTTCTTTCAGGTGCTACGCTCCTGATTGTCTATATGTTATTTCATAATCTCGGTGCAGGATATCTGATTTCAACCGACGAAGCCTACCATGCGACAAACGCATATGAAATGTACAAACAGAGCAACTGGATTGTAAACACTTACAAGTATGCTGCGGACTATTTTAATTCCAAGCCTCCGCTCTGCCTTGATATGATGGCTATATGCTATAAGCTTCTCGGTGTGTGCAATTTTGCGGCGCGCTTTCCATCTGCAGTTGGCGGTCTTTTAACGCTGCTTGTGGTCATCCTGTTTTTGATCAGAAGAGATAATCTCTATTCAGCGGTTCTGTTTCCGTTTATATTTGCGGCATGTACACCCTTTTTTACATTTCACATGTACAGAGCGGCGGAGATGGATTCCTTCTTTAATCTCTTTTTCGTGATTGCCATGATCTCGCTCTACGAAATCATGTATAACCCACGTTTCATGTACTTATACGGCATCTCCCTGGGCCTCGCCTTCATGTGCAAGGGACCTCATGCTGCTCTTATCTTCATGATCGGGCTGTTATACATTCCGAGGATTCGAGAAGCCTTCAAAAAGCCGTCAAGAGTGGTTATATCCGCTTTTCTTGCTGCTCTTCTTCCGATCGCATGGATGGTCAAGCGCTCGATGTTTGATGGAATGCAGTTCATAGATACTCTTATGTTCGGCGAGACAGTCGACAGAGTAAGCACATCCGACGAGAGCTTTTCAAAACCTATCATAGATTTCATCGGATCGAATGTGATGCAGCTTTTCATCATCACAATAATTGTTGCAGCTGTGGCAATGGCCGTTATAAGGCTCCGTTCCGGCAACAGATCGATAACGGTTGTTACGATTTTTATTAAGGAAAACTATCTGCTCCTTGTATGGACAGTTCTCCCGGTCATGTTCTTTGCAATTTTGAAGAGCTACCTTGACTGGTATATATACACCTCCCTGCTTGCCCTGTGTATCTTAGTGGCAAGACTTGGCGGAATTGTTATAGAGCATCTTGTGAGGAAAAATCCCACAGTGGCAGTTATTACCACAGGCCTTATCGTGGCTGCTTCATTTTTCTTCATCGTTCCCTGCATTAAGAATGATATCAATCTTGCGGGAACGGGCGGGCATCCGGTCGATGAATTCACGCAGGATATGCTTAATTTTGCCGCCCAGTACGGGGATGAATATGCGGGAAGAAACGTATATCTTCTCTCTGATTTCAGACAGTACTCGAAGCAAGGGCACTGGGAATGCGAATATGTCGCGCCCGCCGAAATGTACTGTGATTTCGTTGCTGTAGACGGAACATTGGACAATTTCCTTAGTGATGACGGTTCACTTATCATTGTTGACAAGGATCTTTGGGATAAATACTCATCTGATCTTACCGGACACGTTATTTTACAGGACAATTCATATCTTATCTTCAGTACGGATATGTATTAGAATATAAACTGATTTTTTCAGTCAAGTTTAGAGAGGAATTATATTTTTATGGAAAACAAATCATTTGGGGGATATCAAACCTACGGTAACAGCGCCTATCAGGCTGCACCGGTTGCAACAACTTATCAAAACAACGGCAGTTCTGCAATGCAGAAACAGCCACAAGAGATGGGAATGGTCGGAAGTGTTCCATTTCCTGTGGATAAGTCCATTCCAGGCTTTGAAATAAATGAAAACACCGTACTTAGTCCTTATGACGAAGATATGTTTGCGGAAGAAACAAAGAGCAAAAAGCCGATTTATTTGGCCATCGCCTGCTCTGTAGCAGCACTTGCTCTCGTAGGCATCTGTGGATTTTCCATTTTTAATTTTAGCTCTAACCGCACTGTTACTCCGGCGGAGCCCGTTGCCGTTACTACGCAGATTGTAGCCAAGGATGTCAAGGATATGACTCAGGGCGAAAAGCAGGCCATAAGACAGGCTCAGGATCTACTTACTTCCGTTCCTTACTCCAGAGAACATCTCATCGAGGAACTTCAGGACAAATACTATGGCTTTTCCGAGACGGAAGCTACTGTTGCCGTTGATTATCTTGAGGCCGAGGGACTTGTCGACTGGAACGATGAAGCAATCAGATGGGCAGAAATACTGCTTGATGGTGCTGCTTATTCCAAAGATGGACTAATGGAAGACCTTTCTGAAGGTTATATGGCTTTCACTAAAGAACAGGCCGAATACGCAATGAACTACATCGAAACCAACAAGAAAGCCGACTGGTACGCAGAGGCAAAAGAAGAAGCTGAACTCTACGTAGGGTTATTTGACGATGTTACCCATGACGATCTAGTTAAATTTCTTGTGGACGGTTACTCTTTCACCCAGAAACAGGCTGAATACGCGGCAAAGAGCGTAGGATACTAAACCGCCAGATATCTGTAATGCAGCCACCGGAGGATAACATGAACGAATCGGATGAACGTTACAGCACTGCTGAAGATGCTATAATTGATTCCTTTTTTCTTCTGATAAGGGAGAAGGATCTGGAAAAGATAACGGTAGCTGACGTGATTCAGAAGGCAGGGATCGTACGCAGCACCTTCTATAATCACTATGAGAATATTCCTGCCCTTGTGACCGCTGCAGAGGACAAGACCTTAGATGATATTTTTCGCATGATGGAGAGCTTTCATCCCGAGAACGATCACGATATGTGCAAATCTTATTTCCTTGCGATATGTAATTACACCAGGAATAATCCGTTTCTTGCTAATCTCTTAGAGAGCGCTCGCGGTGACACATTTTTTGAAAAAGCCATGCATATGTTCCATCGTTACGTAACAAGCGTTACCGATGAAACTCACGCAGAGAGCGCGTCCAGGGACAATTTTTCCTATCTTATCGCGGGTACAATCGGCATTACCATCGGTATATTACATAAATGGATAGCGGAGGATTTTGCATCCCCCGCTGAAAATATCGCTGATATTATGACCAAAATGTTCCTTGGCGGCGTTTTACCATATCTGAAATAATTTGTATTTATACTGCCGCCATTATCTCTCCCACTGACATATCGGGATGTTCCACACCTTTGAACAGTATGCGCATCAGATAGTAGTTGAGAAGCTCCACGTCTTTTTCCGTGAGGTCCGCTGTCTGATAGTGGTATGAAAAATTAAGACCTCCGTCCTCCGTATGTGATACCGTGAGATACAATTTTTTGGTGGCTGCGCCGTTTGCAAACCACTTCGTATGCATCGGGATATCCTTTAAAAGCGGATTATTAAGCTTTACCGGCATGGGCTGATAGGTTAGAAAACAACTCTCGTAGGTAGTATGTGCAGGCGTGTGATAGCGCTTTTTTATCTCCTTTTTTATTAGCTCCGGATCATAGCTGTTGAACATATACACCTTGTTCTGCATGTTCTGCACTTCATCCGCTGCCGCCGTGAATTTCGTATCGCCGGATATCACGGTTCTGCAGGGGAACATGATGGTTCTGCTTCCGCCTGACATCCAGTCGTTTCTGGATAGTCTTCTGGCAATGAAATTCTCCACGGTTATATCTTCCTGCCCTCCATTTTGCTTGGAAAGGTAGGTCCTAAGCCCAAGTAAAAGCAAATTGGTTATGGTCAGGTTATGCCCCTCGCAGAAGTCAAACAGTTCCTTTGTGGGATTAGCGTCAAGCTTGTAGTCCTTAACCGCAACAAACAACTGCTTTCTTTCAATATCAGCCGCTCTTAAATTCGGGTTTTTGTGCTTCTTTCTTGCTTTTTCAAGGACAGCACCGCCCTGTATATCAGAGTATAAGGGCTCTCCCCATTTATCCAGCATACTCCCCCAAAACTGTTTTGCTCTCTCTACTCTCTTTTCATTGGATGCCTTTGTCAGGTCCCTCTGCAGGGCTTCCTCATAGTCCACCAGATCGGCAGGGAACTCTGTACCGAACTTATAATGAGTATAGAGCGCCATAATGTCTCCGGTCATGACGAATATTCCGCAGGAATCGATGAGCCTGTGATCCATATGTACAAAGAAGCCGTTGTAACCCTCGGGAAGTTTTGTCAAAAACACTTCGCACATTGGGATATCATCGCCGTCAAAGGTCTTGTATGCCCATTCCTGCATTACGGCATCCGCCTCCTCCATTGTCAAATCAGACAAATCCCTAAGCGGTATGTCTCTGTCATCCTTTTCTATCAGATACTGCTTAACATCCCCGTTTTTATCCGCCTTGGTAAATCTGATTCGCATACAACCGTATCTCTCCATTTCCAGACGGATGCATTTTTTCAGAAGATCAAAATCAATCTCCACCTTGAGTGATGCAATAAAGCTGAGCCCCGATACCTGCTGTGTCCCATATTCCTTTATCCATCGGTAATGCATGTTCTGTGCTGCTGTCAGCGGATATTTCTTAGTCATAACGTCCCTCCTCATACCTCATTTATGAGAGAAAAGTTATCACAATCCTCCTCGCCATTCCATACCCTCCCCGACTTAACAAACACTTCTCATCAAAATGACCGATATCTTCCATCCATTCGGATAGGATGATATTATAGGAGATAAGAATAGTTTTAGGGGGAATAGTTAAAATGAAGCTCAATTATAAGCGGACAATACTTATCGGATTTGCTTTTATGTCCATCTGCGCCTTCTGGCAGTTTTATGACAATGAAATCCCAAAGATACTAACCTATCATTTCGGGCTCGGCGAGACCCTTACGGGCACTATTATGGCCTTTGACAATGTTCTGGCACTATTCCTTTTACCCATGTTCGGAACACTCTCCGACAAGGCTAATACCAGACTGGGTAAGCGCATGCCATTTATTCTTATCGGAACCGTCCTGTCTGTAATTTTATTCCTTTCTCTCATATATATTGCTCATGTCAGTACTAATCTTCAGCTTTTTATCTATATACTGCTTTTGCTCCTGGTTGCTATGGGCATTTACAGATCTCCGGCCGTATCACTGATGCCTGAGCTGACCCCCGCAGTGCATCGAAGCGGAGCCAACGCCATCATCAACCTTATGGGAACCCTTGGCGCAGTATATACACTTATAATGATCAAGGTTTTCCTTAAATCCGCTGCAGTCGAAGCAGAAACAAATTACACCCCTCTGGCCATAGCAATTGCGGCCTTTATGGTGATTACAGTTGCTATTCTTTTCTTTACGATTCCCGAAAAAAGGCTCATGTCCGAGGTCCGTGAGGGTGTTGAGAACTTTGACGGAGATGACGTGCGTGAATTAACAGGAAAAGATGAGGATGAAGCCTATCAGAACGCAGGAAAACTTTCCCGAGACGTATTCAGAAGCCTTACCTTGTTGCTTTGCTCCGTATTTTTGTGGTTTACAGCCTACAATGCGGTAACTACTGCTTTTTCCAGATATGTAACAGAAGTCTGGGGACTCCGCAACGGAGCCTACGCTGACTGTCTGATGATAGCAATGATAGCAGCTGTTCTTTCATATATTCCCGTGGGCTTTGTTTCCGCCAAACTTGGTAGAAAAAAGACAATACTCATAGGTATAACACTAATGAGCATCTGTTATCTGTCTGCAGCTCTGATGCCGCAGTATAACGCTTCTCTGAACTTCCTGTTCGCAATTATCGGAATAGGCTGGGCCGCGATAAATGTTAACTCCTACCCCATGGTCGTGGGCATGGGTGAGAGCCGCGTCATTGGCAAATACACCGGTCTGTACTATACCTTTTCCATGGCAGCCCAGGTATTTACCCCGATTTTTTCCGGATTTTTGCTTGAGCACGTATCCTACAGAACTCTGTTCCCCTATGCATTCGTCTTCTCCTGCCTGTCCTTTATTACCATGCTCTTCGTTAAACACGGAGATGTAAAGCCCACAGCCAAGAAGAATGTGCTGGAACACTTTGATGTCGACAACTGATTACCAATATTTCTGATAACAGGTTACTACTATGAAGAGACTATTTAATCAAAACTGGAAATTCCTGAAAACTCCCGCAGGCACTACCTTTGATGAGGCTCATAAGTGCCTGGGCGATTTTAACGATGTGGAGATTCCTCACGACTGGATGATAGAGGACGATCAAAGTCTGTATGCGGACGCAACCGGGTGGTATTTAAACCACTTTGAAGCTATGGACGAACGGCGTCTCTTTTTCGTCTTTGACGGAATCTATATGGACAGTATTGTATATATAAACGGGCATGAAGCCGGTGAATGGAAAAGCGGTTATTCCCAATTTGTTCTGGATGTAACGGACTTCGTAGTTCCCGGCACCAATGAGATTCTTGTCGCTGCAAGATGCAAATATCCCAGTGCCAGATGGTACACAGGTGCCGGTATATACCGCAATATCTGGCTCTGCGACTACAGTGATGTTTTCATCCCGGAAAATGGCATATATGTACATTCAAGCAAAATAGGCGAAAGCTATCTTCTGGAGATTTCTACGGAGATTTCCGGCCTTAAGAAATCCGATGAAAATGAGAATGTCTATGTCAGACACAGATTGTTTGACAACGATGGTAATGAAGTACCTATCATGCCCCAAATCAACAAAGATGAAGAAGTTCACACCTACAGACGCTTTATTGTAGATAATCCCAAGGAATGGAGCCCTTCCTCTCCTGTACTTTATGAACTCCTGGTAGAGTTATACGCAGGCGTCGATGTGGATACATCAAATCAGCACACATATCCGATTCAGACAGAGAACGTCAGAATCGGTTTTAGAAATATTCGTTTTGACAACAATAGGGGCCTTTTCATAAATGATAAGCATATAAAGCTAAACGGTGTCTGCCTGCATCACGACCTTGGTGCCCTTGGCGTCGCCTTTAACAAAGGTGCAATGAAAAGACGCCTTGTTCAGCTGCAGAAAATGGGCGTAAATGCCCTCCGTCTTACTCACAATGTCTATGATCCCGCCGTACTTGATATGGCTGATGAGATGGGCTTTTTAGTGCTCTCCGAGTCTCTGGACATGTGGGAACGCTCAAAAACCGATTATGATTTTGCAAGATTTTTCCCCGACTGGTATAAAAAAGAGGTTGAAAGCTGGGTCAGACGCGACAGAAATCACACAAGTGTATTCATGTGGAGTATCGGAAATGAAATATATGACACCCATGTGGACAGCAGAGGTCTTGAGCTTACTATCATTCTCCGGGATGAGGTCAGAAAACACGATCCGCTAAGAAATGGTCTTGTTACCTCCGCTTCGAACTATATGGAATGGGAAAATGCGCAAAAATGCGCCCCGGAACTCGATGTTGTGGGATATAACTACCTGGAACGCTTATATAAAAAGCAGCACAAAGCCAACCCCGAATGGATAATCTTCGGAAGTGAGACTTCCTCCATCGTTCAGAGCCGCGGAATTTACCATTTCCCGCTCGATGAGCACCTAATTAAGGAATCTGACCTCCAGTGTTCCTCCCTGGGAAACAGCATTACCGAGTGGAGTGCAAAAAGCATGGAAGCCTGCGTCTGTGAGGATAGAGATATGGAATTTTCTCTCGGACAGTTCCTCTGGACAGGCTATGACTACATCGGAGAGCCTACGCCCTATGAGACGAAAAACTCTTACTTTGGCCTGATAGATACCGCAGGCTTTTTCAAGGACGCCTATTATGTCTGGAAATCCGCATGGGTAAACTGCAAGGACGATCCCTTCGTTCACATTTTCCCCTACTGGGATTTTAATGAAGGTCAGCGCGTTGATGTGCGCGTAGTCAGCAATTTACCCTTTGTAGAGCTGTTCTTGAACGGTAGAAGTCTTGGCAAACAGGAACTAACCCACGCACCCGGGGCCGGAAATCATATTATCGCCGATTACAGTGTGATTTATGAAGAAGGCGAACTTCGCGCTGCCGCTTACGATGAAGAAGGAAAAATCGTTGCCGAGACCGTAAGACGCTCTTTTAAGGATACCCATGCCCTTAATGTGACAACGGAAGATGCCGGTGATCTCATTTTTGCTGAAATAAGTGCAGTGGATGAAGACGGAAATCCTGTCGAAAACGCGCGTGACTACGTAAAGGTAACCGTAGAAAACGGGACTCTTGTAGGTTTTGATAACGGAGACAGCACCGATTACGACAGCTACAAAGCTGATACGAAAAGGCTTTTTGCAGGAAAAGCACTCGTTATTGTAAAGAAAGAAAGTACTCTGGATGCGGAAGGCAGTTGTATAACAAACTCCGTTCCGAAGGTTGTGCCCTCTCTCCTTCCGGGAAGTGATATCAGAACTATAAAGCTTAAAGTCTGTGAGAAAACTTCCACAGATAACGGCATATATACACTGACTCCGGGCAATAAAATAATCACCGTCTCTGCCGAAGTATTCCCCGAAGGAGCAGATGACAGCGATTTATGTTTTAGAATTCTTAGCAGAAATCGCGGCGAGACAACCATCGCAAAGGTTAGACAAGACGGCTGTAATGCGATAGTTGAAGCCCTTAGCGACGGCGAATTCGTTCTTCGATGTGAAGCCTCAAACGGTGCCAATGAAGTAAAGGTTATTTCAGAACTTGATTTTAAGTCAGTTCATTCTGATGAACAGTAAAAGGAAAGCGAGTGGCACAGCTCACCATAAACTCATAACTAAACGGGAAGCTCTCAATATGCCACCCATCCATGAAGGAGTTTTCCTCTCTGGGATCTAGGAAAAAGCCGCTTCCTATCGCCTTTAGAACTGCCTCTACAGAGGTCCAGGCCTTCGCCCAGCGAAGCTTCTCTTCGGGGCTTTGAGGCTCTTCGGCAGCTTTATCGCAGCCGGGATTCTCTTTTTCTCGCATACTGATAAGTTCATCGAAATATGCGACCGGAAGAATACGCTTAAGTACAGAAAGCGTGAGTCTTTCCGTGCTCTCAATATCAACTCCGACAGGCACTTTTGATACGGCCAGCACCACATAGCTGCCGGCATGTGACAAACTAAATTCCTTGGACTTATCACTCAAAAACGGCTTCCCGTGCTCCCCAAAGGACAATTGCTCATCTTTGGTCACTCCGAGGACCTTGGACAATATGTATCCGGCACCAAGTTCCTGCATTTTTACGCTCTCTACCTTAGCTCTGCGGTGTTTATCTGCGTAATAGGGTGCAATACCTTGTACAATATTGTCTTCCCGGCCCTTCAGCCGCTCTGTATCCAGTATATAAATATCTACGCTGTCTTTCATTTAAACGCATCCCACTTATATTTGCATGAAGGATTCCATATGATCCATGAATAAACTCCGTTCTCATTAACAGCCCTAATCTGATCCTGTATTTCTTCTACTCCGTAATCTCTGTATTTTGACAGATAAGATGCTGTAAATCCCTGAAGCCAGGGGCGTACCGAAGCTTGCTGTCTTTTTCCAAGCGGATTGACCACTTTAAGCTCGGCATCGGAGTATTTCATGGCCGCATCCACGGTCTCATAGGGATGAAGATCTGGATAATCAAGCCCCATAGAACCCTCGTAGTAATGTGAAGGATAGATCATTGGCGAGAGATACTCGCAGTTCATGGAAAGCCAGGAGTATTCCTGCCCTACAATGTCTCTGTCAACCTTGGAGCCCATCGCTGTTCCGAATACATCAAGCGAAAGCGGCATCCCCTCCTTTTTGAGACTAAAATGAGCATCGCGGACGAATTTGTAGATAGCACGGCGTCTGCCGTAGCCATTCATTCCAAGATCCTCTTCCTTTATCCCTGTGGGAAATCTCACATAGTCATACTGAACTTCATCAAATCCGGCCTTTTTACAGCCAAGAGCTACTTCGATGAGATAGTCCTTTACTTCTTCGTTCTCGGGATCCATCCAGGAAAATCCCTTGCTATCCTCATATAATTCACCGGATGCCTTTTTCAGAACCCATTCCGGTTTTATATCATCGATTAGAGGATCCCTGAAGGCAACGCATCTTGCAATCGCATAGATTCCATGCTCATGAAGTGTGTTAATAAGTCCCGGCATATCTCCTACAAGAATATCCTTTGTCCCAAGAGAATCCACAAGTTCTGAATCCATGTCGAACACTATGTTGCCGTCATCATTTTTAACATCTATTACCACTGCGTTTATGGATGTCTCGTCTATATGAGTTATGATTTCATCCATCATATTCTTCGTGCCTGCAACAAAGGCACTCACGTATATTCCATGGATTTCACTTTCGATATTTTCATTATCCTCCTCTGCAGCCACATTAAAGCCGGTACCGCAAAGAAGGCTGGCGCACAGCGCGCCGCATAAAAACCTTCTGCTATTGTTAATCAGTTTCTTAAATTTCATCTCAGCCTTCCTGCATTGCCTGCTCAATAGCGTAGGAAAGCTGGTCGGGACAGGATGTACTCTTCATTCCGCATCTGATGCCGCGAAGCTTGGCAATGGCATCCTCTGCCTTCATACCCTCCACGAGTCTTGATACACCCTGAAGATTACCGTTGCAGCCGTTTGTAAAGGCTACATGCTTAATAATTCCACCCTCAACGTCAATATCAATCTGTGTGGAACAGGTTCCTTTTGTCTTGTAAATCATTTAAAAAACTCCTTTAATACTTTTTTACTTATTCTGCTGTTATATCAGCACCGAAATACTTCTCCGAAATCTCTTTCAGTTTTCCTTCTTCCCTGAGCTCCTTAATTGCCCCATTAATCGCCTCACGAAGAGAATCGTTGTCAGAGCCCTTTGCAAGCGGGATCGCATACATTGTAACTTCCGGATCAACAGCAGCAACCTTAAGCTCTGTTGTTCCTGTTGTATTGAAATAATCCTGAGCAGAAGTATTGGCATTTATTGTAGCATCTACAGTGCCGTTAAGGACAAGTGTCATTGTCTCACCGAGCGTATCCACATTTGAAACGGTTGCACCATGCTCTTTTCCCATAGCCTCATAGGTGGAACCTGCGGAATTCGCTGTTGTATGGCCGTTTAAATCGTCAAATGAAGTGATAGTATCATTTGTTGCCAGAGTAACAACCACGGCGTGGTCGTAAGCATAAGGCTCGGTAAAGTCATAGGTTCCCTTGCGGTCGTCAGTGACATCAACTCCGTTAGCCATCATATCAAAAGTGCCGGTGGATACTCCGGTAAGGCCTCCGTCAAAGGCAACCTCCTGGAAGTCCGCCTCTACGCCGAGCTTTTCGGCAATAGCAGCTGCTACTTCAACGTCGAAACCGACGAGCTCATCTGTGGTCTCATCGTGGTAGGTAAAAGGTGCCCAGCAGCCTTCCGTAGCAACCGTGATTTTTCCTGCCGCCTTGATCTTTGCAAGGTGATCATCTCCGGAACTTGTCTTTGCTCCTCCGGCTCCCTGTCCGCAACCTGCGACAAAAGTTGTAATCATCACTGCTGCAAGCATCATAGAAAGATTTTTCTTCATTATTTTCCTCCTGTTCTTGTTAAATATGAATAACCAATTCTGGTACTACCCTGTAATTCTCAGGAACTCTCTGGTCTTTTCCTCTCTGGGATTCTCGAAGATATCCTTAGGACTCCCCTCCTCGACAATAACGCCGTCTGCCATAAAGACAACCTTGGATGAAACCTCCTTTGCAAAGCCGATCTCATGAGTCACAACTATCATTGTCATGCCGTCATCCGCAAGTCTTCGCATTACTTCCAGTACCTCTGCAGTAAGCTGGGGATCCAGTGCAGAAGTCGGCTCGTCAAAATAAATTATGCTCGGATCCGTAGCCAGTGCTCTTGCAATTGCCACTCTCTGCTGTTGACCGCCGGAGAGCTGCGAGGGATATTTATCCACGTGTTCAAGCATTCCAACCTTCTTAAGGACGTCCAGAGCCTTTTCCTTTGCCTCTTTTTGCGGAATATGGCGTGCTGACGTAAGTCCCAGAGTGACGTTCTGAAGTACTGTCTTATTTGCAAACAGGCAATAGTTTTGAAAAACAAAGCCCGTATGCTTTCTGACAGCGGCCATTTCTGCTTTACTTACCTTTGAAAGGTCGTATGTAGTCCCATTAAATAACAGCTGTCCTTTATCTGCTTTTTCCAGAAAATTTATGCATCTAAGGAGCGTGGTCTTACCTGAACCCGAAGCCCCGAGAACAGATACCACATCGCCCTTTTCAATCTTAATATCAATGCCCTTTAGCACATCTCCGGCGCCAAAGGTTTTATGTATGTTTCTAACCTCTAATAAAGCCATCTCTAACCCCTGTTATTTCCTTACGCCGTAGCTGCCAAGCGCAAGCTCTCCTCTCTTTTGCACATAGGTCAGCACGGTGCAAAACAGCAGATAAACTATGGCAACCTCAATGTACAACGGAAGATAATTATAGGACTGTCCCGCAATTTGCTTGGTCCTTGTAAACATCTCAACCACAGTTATGCTTGATGCAAGCGACGTATCCTTAACCATGCTGATAAGAGCATTAAACAGCGACGGAAAAGCCGTTCTGAACGCCTGGGGCAATATGATATGCCACATTATCTGCATATAGTTCATCCCCACGCAGTATCCTGCCTCAAGCTGTCCCGCAGGAACAGCCTCCATGGCGGCCCTTACTGTTTCTGCACTGTATGCACCTTCATTTATCGTAAAGACTATCACCGCCATAACAAACGGATTGGAATGAATTCCCAGAAGCGGAAGCCCGTAAAAAGCAACCATCAACTGAACGAGGAGCGGTGTTCCTCTGATAATCCAGATGTAAAACCGGCAAATCTGCCTTGCTACCGGAACCTGCGCGTATTGTACCATCGCAACAAGTACCGAGAGAATTGTTGATAGTATAAAGGCCAGAGCCGCCAGCGGTATTGTAACCTTTAAACCATATTCCAATATTTTGGGAAAAGAGCTGATGATCAGCCCCAATGTATTTTCGTCAAACATTATCCTACTATATTTCCAATTTTATATTTTGTGCAATCTTTTTAGTTACAATATATTACGCACCATATTGTGCGTAAAGTCAATACCTTTTTATTATACATAAAAACAGGCAAAATGTATGTCTACATCTTGCCTGTTCTATTAATTTGTTTTGATATCCATCAGTGAACAACCACCGGTGTTCCGACATTTACTCTGTCAAAAAGTGCTACTGCTGTATCATGCGGCAGGTTCACACATCCATGGGATCCGTTAGTCTTGTATATCTCGCCTCCGAAGGAACTTCTCCAGGATGCATCGTGAAGACCTATGTGACAAGGATTAGGTGTGAACTGCATCCATCTGTCAACCCATACATTCCAGGTAGGTCCTACCAGATTCTTACCTGCAATATGAGACTGAATCGTATAGGTACCTCTTGGTGTCCCGTTTCCACGATTAGGATTGCCGGATACTATAGGTGACTGAAGTGCAACCTGACCATTTTCATAATAGGTCATGCACTGTCCGTCTATATCAACATCCACATAGGTGCTGTACGGTAATCCATTTACCGGTTCGTTCGCCGGTGCTGCTTGTTGCGTAGGTGCTGCCCCACCCGCAAGCGCTGCCTGATACTTTGCAGTATCCTCCTGTTGGTTCTGGGATCTTCCCTCTTTTACGCCATATGTTATGTAATGATTGTAAAGAACGGCGGGATCATTTCCCAAGGCTGCCACTACATCAGGATACTTATTAGCATAAAAGTTCGCATCAAAGCCATCTGCCGATACACTGACCTTAGCTGTGAGAAATATCACGAACGTTAATGCTGCCAATGATAAACCAATTATTCTTCCACGCATTACTAATCCCCCTCAAGATAGAAACACGATATTATGTGAATAAATGTATTTTATCACATTAGCGCGAGAAAAACCGCTATTTTATGCTTTTTTTATAGAAATTACCTATATTCTTCAAATACTTTCATGAGTTCCGGATAAGGCGTTTCAAACGTTTTTCTGTCAATTATTCCGAAGTTTTCTCCGTCTCCGTTAAACTGACCGTTATCCCACCATACACAGGGAATATTCTTTGCTCTCGCCTTTTTCAGATAATAGCTGAGCCATTCTACTCTGTCTGCTTCGTTGTCCTTGTTCACAGCACCGAATTCACCGATTATAACCGGTACATTCTTGAAGAATATAATTCTCTCAATATCAGATAAAAGCTGGTCGAGATCACCATGATCGTTGTCATAGGTGGATCTTCCGGGGCTCTCAAGGGCAAAGGTATAAGGTGTGTACGCGTGAACCGAAACCGCTACGCAGTCGTCCTCGGGAAGCTCAATAGCTCTGAGACAATTACCCTGTGAGCTTGCTGCATATCCGGGGAACATAATAAGACGCTTTTCATTATTTCCGCCTGCAGCTCTTATAGCCTCATATCCTGCCATATTTACAGCATTTACGACTTCTCTTCCTTCCTTGTCACCGCCGTTCCATTCCACGTCAGTTCCGACTTTTCTGGGCTCGTTCTGAAGCTCGAAAATAAGGTGCGTATCATAATCCTTGAATCTCTCGGAAACCTGTGTCCAGATTGAAGCGAGTTTCTCAGAAGCCGCATCCTGATTGTCATAGTAAGGATAGTTCCAATCCTCATGGTGAACATTAATTATGGCATATGCACCTCTGCCATATACGTAATCCACAACCTCCTGAACACGGTCCATCCATGCAGAATCGATATTGCCCTCTTCATCGATGTGATCCTTCCAGGTGATCGGAATTCTTACAGTGTTGAAACCAAAATCAAGAACTGCATCGATCAGCTCCTGTGTAGTCTCGGGATTACCCCAGCAGGTCTCCTGCTTTGACGGCGGATCGCTTATCTTAATATTTGAATCATGTGCATCAAGAGTATTACCGAGGTTCCATCCTATAGTCATGTCATTGACAATTTCCCATGCAGGTGTTGTAGCCACGCTGTCCTCCTCTGCCGAATCCGTATCTTCAGTTGTTTCTTCTGCGGCTTCTACTGCTTCATCTTTGCTTTCATCCAAAACTACTTCTGTAGATTCCGCAGTAGATTCCGCAGTAGATTCTGCAACTTCTGCTGAATCTGCGGGTTTAACGGAGTCCTGCGCAACCGTTTGCGCACCATTGCCTTCGCCTGTTCCACTTCCGCAGCCTGCGGTGGATATCATAGTTACTGCAAGCAGCAACGCCATTACTTTTCTTTTCATTTTCTTTTCCCTTTCCACAAAATATTACTCTGACTAAAACAGCCAGAGTAATAAAGTATCCAAATATCAATATACGCCAATGTCTAGGAAAAGGGTACCATTTTCATGTTAAAAATGACATTATTCTGACATCAGGTGATTTTTATTATTTATCAAAAGCGAATGTCCTTTGAAACGCATTTATGGCCCGTAAGCTCAGCAGAACGTGCATCAGGCTGAGATACACCGGCAAATACCTTGAAGCTGTCTGAGAAAATCTTTCTATTTCCTTCATCATCAACGGAGGTAAATGCTCTTGCGCTTATATGAACAGTAATCTCCTTCTCCTCGCCTGCGCCGAGACGAACTCTCTTAAAGCCGCAGAGACAGGGATTCGGGATCGCTTTATCAAAACCTGTATCCTGAATGTAAACCTGTACAACATCCTCTGTTTCAACGCTTCCATTGTTAGCAACTGTTATTTTTAAATCAGCCCCGTAACATTCAGAATTATCAGCTTTATTAAATGTGTATTTAGTATCTTCAGAACTTGTTGTAACTGCCTTATCACATAAGGTAACATCCATATCTTTCACGCTGCAGTCACCGTAGGTAAGTCCGTATCCGAAGGGATAGAGAACCTCGCCCTCAAAGTATCTGTAGGTGCGGTTTTTCATGGAATAATCCCTGAAATCCGGAAGATCTGCAGATGAATTGTAGAAGGTCACGGGAAGCTTTCCTGAAGGAGAAATCTCACCAAACAGTACCTGTGCTACTTCTACGCCGCCTCTGGCGCCGGGATACCAGGTCTGAAGCACTGCTCCTGCACGCTCCTCGGCTACAGAAAGATCAATCGCACTTCCTGACATGTTAACGACAATTGTAGGCTTGTTGCAATCAAGAACAGCCTTAAGAAGCTGTCTCTGTGAAAGAGGAAGATTCAAATCTATCTTGTCACCTGAAGCGAACTGGTTACCTGTATCACCTTCTTCACCCTCAAGAGTCTCGTCAAGGCCGACAACTACAACTACTACGTCGGAATAATCTGCTACAGTCTTAGCCTCGGAAAGTCTGTCGGGCTTATTGGGATCCGCAAGTCCGCTTACATTCTCCTTCCAGAGATCACAGCCCTCTGAATACATAACACGTGTATTTTCTCCGACCATGTCCTGAATACCCTCAAGAACAGTGATATATCTTGAAGAAGTACCATGGTAATTTCCGACAAGAGCAGATCTTGAATTTGCATTGGGTCCGATTATGCCGATGGTTCCGATTCCGTCCTTTTTAAGCGGCAGAATTCCGTCGTTCTTGAGAAGAACCATACTCTCAGCTGCAGCTCTCTTTGCAACCGAAAGATGCTCTTTACACTCAACCACCGTGTAAGGAATCTTGTCATACTCGGTCTCATCAAACATTCCGAGAAGATATCTTGCAGTGAAAAGTCTTTCACAGGATGCTGTTATAACGCTTTCATCCAGCATCCCTGCGCGATATGCATTCATTACTTTCTGATAGGTACATCCGCAGTTAAGATCGCAGCCTGTCTCAAGGGCAAGCTTTACTGACTCCTCGGGAGCACCTGTCACCTTGTGATTTTCATGGAAATCTCTGACTGCCCAGCAATCGGATACATAATGACCTTCAAAGCCCCATTTTTTCCTGAGATAGCCGTTCATCAGCTCCTCATTGGCACAGCAGGGCTCATCGTTTGTTCTGTTGTATGCGCCCATAACAGCCTCAACACCGGCTTCCTTTACACATGCCTCAAAAGCCGGAAGATAGGTCTCCTCCAGGTCCTTCTTGGAGGCGATGGCATTGAAATGATGACGCTCTCCCTCAGGTCCCGAATGCACTGCAAAGTGCTTGGCACATGCAGCAGCCTTCATATATTCTCCGTCGCCCTGGATACCCTTTACAAAGGGCACAGCCAGTCTGCTTGTAAGATAAGGATCTTCTCCGTAGGTCTCATGACCTCTGCCCCATCTGGGATCACGGAAGATATTTACGTTGGGCGCCCAGAAAGTTAGTCCCTTGTAAATGTCTCGGTCCTCTCTCTTGGACTGCTCATTATATTTCGCACGGCCCTCAATAGCGATAATCTCACCTATACACTGCATGAGTTCTTCGTCAAATGCAGCTGCAAGGCCGATTGCCTGAGGGAACATTGTTGCGGTACCCGCACGGGCTACTCCGTGGAGCGCCTCATTCCACCAGTTATATGCAGGTATCCCCAGCCTGTCTATAGCAGGGGCATCAAATTTGAGCTGCGAGGCCTTTTCCTCAACAGTCATCTTAGCTACAAGCTTTTTAGCTTTTTTTCTTGCCTCTTCTCTGTTCATCTCATCACCTTTCCCAATAACACTTGTTTTTTATCACTCCACAACCCCAAATCCAAGAATTGTAAACTTCTTTCTCTCATCGCCCTTTGCCATGCGAACTTCTACTTCGTGTGTCTTATTCTCCTCTTCATTAAGGATTATCAAAGGATTACAGTGTGTCCATCCGTTAATATGAGGATCGGCATCAATAGCCTTTTTGCCGTCCACGTACACTTCGGCGGTTCCGAATATATTCTCTCCGGAATCCTTTGATACGATAAGAAGCTTTTTACAGTTTATCTTCATGCAAAATGGTTCCGGATTGTCACTTTCTCCATCGTAATACCAGTTATAAGGGAATTCCGGCACGGGAACCACTTCACTGTCCATTTCAACCATCTGAAGCATCTTATCTGTTCCCGAAAAAGCGCCTACCTGTACTTCTGCGCTTCCGGGATTTTCACGATCAATAAGGAATACTTTTTCAAAATCAGCTCCAATCGCAGGCTTTCTTTCAAGAAGAGCTGAATCTTCCTCAGACTCTGTACTGCTTACGGATTCTCTTGTCATCTCCATCAGGCAATCGCACATAACCTGATGTCCGAGGTTACTCGGATGATAGATATCATAGAAAAACTGCTTCTTGGAAATAACTCTTCCCTCGCCGGGCTTTAAGCCAAACTGAGGAGTTACCGCATCAAGAACGCTCACCATCGGAAGGTCATAATTTGTTCCGACAGGTGAAAGTCTGTCCTGAAGGTTCCAATCGTAGGAAAATACTGCGAATAATAAAATAACTGCCGGTTTCCATGGTAATGCAAGGCACTTTCTTACAAGACTCTCATAGCATACGCCCTGGGTCTCATCTCCCTCATCGTTAACGGCAAATTCTATTACTATTAAATCGGGTTTTTCCTTACCGTCACGGAGAACATCTCTCTCGAAACGAATCATTCCAAGCTCGGAGGGCGTTCCGCCGACGCCTGCTTTTATTAGATTTACTGCACCGCCGTTTGCGAATTCTTTCTCAAAAGCATCAGCATATATTCTTGCGTAGCATTTTTCATGAATCGGAATCGCGCCAGCACCCTGAGTTATTGAGCCACCGATAAATGAGAGTGTCACATCCTCTCCTCTCTTCGCTTTATCGATCACGCTGCGAAGACGCAGGAGATTGCCCTTACTCATTACGGACTTGGCAATCATTTTCTTATATGCATCAGATTCAAAATCTACTGCGCTGTCTGAAAGCTGCTCAGGCGCTTCGAATCCATCGTGCAGATAAAAGCACACATCTGCCATAGCCTGTATGCCCGATTTTTCAAATTCAAAGCGGATCTGTCCCGGTACGGTATCTGTGTCATACCATGTTATCTCGGTAAGATCTATAATCTGCTCTGAGCCGTCAGCCACAAACTCTTTGCTTACCATTGTTGCGGGATCGCACTGGTTTGCGCCATACATCTGAAATACGAAATTAACCTTCTCAGTCTTTGAATCTTCCGTAACGGATACACCTATGCTGTGTACAAGCTTCTTAAAGCCCTCCGCAGTCCTTAACATATCGAGGAGCTTTTCATCCGTTACATTACCTGTCAACTTCGCAGAATCGGGAAGTCTGCCGCTGTCTTCATAGATAAACTGAATTCCTCTTCCATCCGGCTGAGGTGCCGCAAATATTCCCTTGTCCTGCATTATGTAAAAATATGGTCTTTTCTTTGTTGGATCCTTAGGGGCTACCGGCCCCTTTCTTTCTTCGTTACTCATGCTGTCCTCTTTTCTATCACGGCCATCTGCCCGGCCTGGGTTTGTTAACACTTATTATCCCTGAGCTCTCGAGATTTCTGAGAAGCAGTAGTCTTGCCTCTCCGACCTTCTCTGGCTTTAACATGTAAAAACTGTAGGTTTCTATTAAGGAGAAGAGATTTCCTGTTCTTCCCTCAATTTTGAAGTTATTTATACCCATAGGCACATATTTCTCCCAGATCATCTCCGGAGAAACAAAGGTTGAATACTCCTGAATAGTGTATATACAATTCTTATCGCCGTATTCACAGGTCCAGGGCTTTATGGGCTTTTGTTTATCCTTGGGAAGCTTTCTGTTCTCAAGGGTTGTTCTCTGATTTATTGCAATATTTTTGTAGTGATCGCCTCTGCGCTTACAATCAGGCACGCAACAAGCGTTTATGAGCACTTCCAGCTTTTCCTTGTGCTCTACTTTCTCTAATAAATCCCACTTGTTATTTAAATTGTAATCAAGGACCACATACTTATAATCCTTGTTCATTTCCTCATTCAAAGCTTCAACATCACGAATTTCCTTGCAGGTTGTGCTGTTGAAATGATAGGAGGAATATTTTTCCCTCAGATACTTTTCCAATATTTCCGAAAAAACAAGGACCTCATTCATTCCGTTATCGCCGACTTCCATGCAGAAGTTACAGAAAGGATCATCCAGGTCATCTTCGGTCAGAAGTGGATTTGTAAAAGTGTACCTGATCGGTATTCCCTTTGCGTTGATGCTCTTTACCACATTTTTCACGAATCCTGCATCACACTGATCGTTCCCCAGGAATCTTCCGCCATTCCAAAGCGCAAGCGGAAATGCTCCGAAAAATGATGCTATTTCAACACCTTCCCTGAAATACTCGGGGTGCTGTTCCAAAAGACTGATCCAGAACATATTTAGCGGATAATTGTATCTAAGTCCCGGAAGATGAAATTTTACCTTGTTCATAACTAATACCTCTGAAAAAATATGGGGCGGCCAAAAGTTCAGCCGCCCCTCTGATTCTCCACTTATCGAGTTAAGCAGAAATTATTTATTTGCATCGTCGATGTATGCCTTCCATGTATCAGCAATAGCCTCAACCTGCTCAGAAACTACACAACCGGGTGTGATGTTCCAGATGAAGTCTGAACCAATGCTCATGTTAGGAATCATGCCGTGATAAGCAATTGTGCCGTACTGAGGCTCTGACATCATTGTGATTGTCTCATCAACAGCTCTTGTATCGAAGATACCGTTACGTGCTGTAGAAAGGAATCCGTTGAAGTCTTCATAGCCTTCAGGCTGATTTGTCCAAAGATCCCAAGCAAATGCAAGTTTCCAAGCCTTCTCCTCATCATAGCAAGCAGGAATAGCTACCGGGTTGTTTGTCCAAACGTTGATGTAATCCTTGCCCTTAGGTCCCTTCGGGAACATTACGAAACCGAGTTCGTCTGTCATATCCTCAAGGAAGTTGCCGGGTGTTCCAGCATACTCATCCTCTACAAGGAATGCTGCCTGGCCGTTAATGAACTGCTCTTTGTAGTAATCCCACTCAGCGCCTTCAGGATTAGCCTTCTCAGCATCATAGTTATCAAAAATCTTTACTGTCCACTCAAGAGCTTCAAGAGTCTCAGGGCTCTCAAGGTCATATGTGTACTTACCGCTGGAATCCTTACCAACAATGTCGCCACCGTTAGAGAAGATTGCCTGTGTTGTCATAACACCTTCGTTAAGTGTCATACCGTAAATATCGATAACACCGTCGTTATCTGTATCGCGCTGAACCTTGGAAAGAAGATCCTCGAAAGCATCCCATGTCCATGTTCCGTCTGCCTGCATATCATAGATTGTCTCAGGGTCGATACCTGCATCTGTAAGAAGTCTCTTGTTGAAGTATACACCTGTTCTGGGCTCTGACATGCCAGCATACATAGCGTAAATCTTGCCGTCTTTGCCATACTGCTCATGCAGTCTGTTCTTCTGGAACTTATCCTTGCTGAAATCAAGGCAGTCAAGTGTAGAAAGATCATACATAAGTCCGCTTGCCATAGCAGATGTGATAGCCGGATCATCACGAAGGATCCAGAGATAGTTCTCGTCGCCGCCTGTTGTAGCATAGTCAACGAAATCTGCAGGTGTTGAACCCCAGTCAGAAATAGCCTGCTGCTTAATTGTGAAGTTGTATGTCTCCTGAATCCAATCTCTGTACTCCTGCTGAGCTTCCTCATAATCGTTAGCGGGTTCAGCCGGGTCGCCTGACCACCAGTCACGAATGATGATTTCCATACCGCCGAGATCGATAGGGTTACCATCTGCATCTGTCTTTACTTCAAAGAGATCACTGCTCTCCTCAGCGTCAGCTTCTTCAGCATCGCCAGCATCCTCAGATTCAGCATCTGCTGTCTCCTCAGCTGCTTCTGTGCTCTCCTCAGCTGTAGCTGCTGTGTCCTCTGTAGCCTCTGTGGAAGTTGCTGTTGTTGCATCTCCCCCGTTAGATGTAGCGCCACAACCAACAGCACTCATTGTCATTGCTGCAAGTGTAATAGCAGCTGTTACTTTTTTGGTTAATGCCCTTTTCATTTTTGTCCTCCTTTTGTTTTGAGATTTGAAAATCTCATTTTAAAGTTATATAGAAGCCATCTGCCCCGGCGCATTCCCGGGTGCAACCAGGGCAAATGGGCATTCCCTGATAAGAAAAATATTTTATATACTCTCCCACCAACGCGGTGCGAAGAGATTTTTTACATCTTGATACCTGTGCTTGCAATACTCTCTACGAATGCACGCTGTGCGAAGAGATAGAGAATGATGAGCGGCATAATGATCATCAATGTACCTGTCGCAAGGATACAGTTTGAATAAGCTACTGAAATTGTAGTCTTAACGCCGTTGATACGCTGGATATAGGCACCCAGGCTATCAATGATACGTGAAAGGCTTGTACTTACAAGCTTTGTGTTTCCAAGGAACAATCTGGAATAAAATCCATCTGTCCACTGCCAAACGAAGGCAAACAGGAAGCATGATGTAATAGGCGGCTTAGCCTGCGGAAGCATGATTCTTACAAAGGTCTTAAGCATTCCGCATCCGTCAACATATGCAGCTTCTTCAAGATCGATAGGAAGTCCTCTGAAGAACTGTCTGATGATGAATATGTACAGACCATTTTTTAACCCCATACAGCCTGCGCTCATCAGATAGTAAGGAATAGCTGAACCCCTCAGGTTTAATGTGCTTCCCGTTGTAAGCTTAAATAGGCCGAGAATATCAAAGAATCTGAAATGCAGATGCAGTGAACTTGCTATTGTCTGCGGCGGGATAAGGATTACCAGAATAACACAGGCAAACCATATCTTCTTAAGCGGGAAGTCGAATCTTGCAAATCCGTATCCTACAAGTGTGCAGACCGTGATCTGCAAAAGTGCGATAGTCAGTGCTACAATAAGTGAATTCACAAGAGCCTGACTGTAATTCATGAGCTCAGCAGCAAGTCTGTAGTTCGCTGTTGTAAAGTGCTCAGGAATCGCAATAACGATAGGATTGTACAAATCCTGCTCAGTCATGAAGCTGACTGATATTTTATTCAGGATGGGCTGAAGTATCATGAAGCACATTCCGAAAAGTAGAATGAATCTTACAATACTAACACCAACATCCATTATACGCTTTTTTAGGAGATATCCGCCGGAAAGTTTGTTTCTTTCCCAAAAAGTTTTCTGGGAATGATCCACATTTTTCTTTTTTTCCGCACCGGCTCTCATTTTCTGTGCTAATGCCATATCAGTCATAGTAATAAACTCCCTTCGAGATAACAAGAGATGTAATTCCGACAAATGCAAGTACTACAATGAAGTATATCCAGGACATTGCAGACGCATTACCATACTGCAACTGGTCAACCATTACCTTCTGGATTTTTTCGATAACTCCGTTATCGGAACGCATACAGAAATCAACTACTGTATAGAGCCAGTTTACGAGGAAAAGTGAACTGATCATCGGGAAGGTAATCTTCCAAAGACTTTCCCACTTTGTACATCCTTCGATATCAGCAGCCTCATACATACTGGATGAAATGCTCTGAAGACCTGAAAGAAAGATAATGATCTGAATACCTGAAGCAATAGCAACATCATAGATATTGTTAATAACTTCAAATACCTTTTCATAAGCTCTTACGCCGATGCCGGCAGTACGAAGTATACTTTCCATAGCAGCCGTTACGCTTACGCCCTGAGTTGACTGTTCAATTGTCTGTGCAAGTGCTGCCATAAGCTGGTTGTTTGACTCAAGTCCAACGATTACACCTGATGAAAGGATAACCGGAAGGAAGAATATCGCTCTTACAAGAGCACGTCCTTTGAACTTCTGGTTAAGTATCAGTGCTACGAAGAAACTGAATACTATGATAGCCAGTGAGTAAACAATCATTCTTGATAACTCTTCAACCAGCAGTCTTGTAAACTCAGGATCTACTCTGAAGGCATAGATATAATTGGCAAGACCAAGCCAGGTTGTTTTGAAATCACCTGCTCCCAGCTCAACATTGCAAAAACTCATCTGAAGAGACTGCCTTAAAGGATTTATCATGAATACCAGAAATCCGATTACGAAAGGTGCAATAAATGCATAACCGGCTTTCGCTTTTCTCTTCTGCAGTCCTACAATTTTCTTTTTTTGCTTCTGCTTTTCCATAAAACCATTTCCTCTCATCTGACAACCAGATAATCTCTGGCAGGAACTGTCTTTCCGTCCGGTGTCTGTACATCACTGTATCCGTAGTTTACATAGACATTTGTTCCGTCTGCATATTCTGTACGGGATAAATCCTCAGTGATATTCTCGTGATCAACCATTTCCTGATTGAAGGTGTGTCCGAGTTCTTCATTATATCTTGTATAGATCTCGACCATCTTGTCCTTCCAGGAATCGTATGTAGCACCATAATAATCGGTGTACAGTGTCTTCTGTGTGGCGAATGAAGTTTCCTTCATAAATGTGAAGTATAAGCCTGCGCCGTACTCAGCACTGTAAAGAACTTCATTTTCCTGATTACCGCCGACATTTATTGAATCGCCGGTATAATTAACTTTTCCATGTACAGCAAGCTGATAGAAAGGTACGCACTGATCAAGGATTGTGTACTCACTTCCTCTGAGATCCATGCCTGTAACCATGCTTGCATAAGGTACAGCATAATCGTTACCCATGTTGATCATTATGGGTGTTCCCTCGGACTGAATCTTCTTGAATTCCTCCTCCTGAAGGGATTTAACAGTCTGTCTGCTGTGGGTGTTCTTTCTGTAGAAGTCTGAAGAAAGATCCTTACCCATATCCTGAAAGCTCACGCCTGCATTGTAAGTCTTTACTGCCTTTGCAAATTTATCTGCAATATTCATAGCAAGGTTTGTATGAAGCAGATAATACAGATGATCTGAATTTTCTCTCTGTGCATAGGTTATATGGCTATAATCATAAAGCTTAGCCTGCTCTTTACTGATGAGCTTGGCTGCATCTCTGTATGAGAAAAATCCGTCAAGCAGGTTGGATGAGTTAGCATACTGAGTGATTCCGTTAAGGTAAATTGTGGAATCTGTCTCTTCTCCGACCTTTGCAAGGTTCTTAAGATCCTTCTTGCTTCCAAGACTGCCAATCGGCTTAGCCTTTTTAAGAAGCTTCTGGTCAACACCGCCGTTGCACCATCCGGTAAGCTTAACTGACATGTTCTTGACTCCGCTTGCGCTGAGATCCTTTATCATATCAGCTGCTTCTTTATAACTTGTGAGTTTAAGCGGTCTCTTAACCGGTACACCGAGAATCTGTCTAACCTTATCAATAGCTCCGACAATTTCAATTGCTACAGGAGCGCTCTCATCATTGTTAACTGCAAGAGAATCGCCATATTTGTTATCGAGATATGTACCATACTCCTTGGCCATATCCACATAATTTCCGGAATTGATGAATGTATATCTTCTTGTCAGAGTCTCATCCGGAAGTGAAGGAACATACTCGTACACATCACTGTTTGCGATATCACCAACGTCGTACTGCTCTCTCTGACATATGCTGTATACTGCGTTTACATAATTGTAGCTGTTATTTTTTCCACTGATGTCAGCCTGGATTGATGCATAAGGGCTTCCTTCTTCAAGTATGCAGATAAAGGAATCATCCCCTTCAGCTACACCAAATACTCCGTAATATGCTCTGGTGTTATGAACAACCGCATCTCTGCTAAGACACATATCCCAACCGTATACATTTGTATAATAGCTGCTCTGTGATGTCTTACCATTG
Organism: Butyrivibrio sp. ob235; assembly: GCF_900109475.1. NCBI lineage: Bacteria > Bacillati > Bacillota > Clostridia > Lachnospirales > Lachnospiraceae > Butyrivibrio > Butyrivibrio sp. ob235. The sequence goes on along the minus strand of NZ_FOBE01000008.1, from coordinate 14,402 downwards.
TTGAAGTTAATGGTTGCTCCGCCGCCCTCAGGCACAAACATATAGCCTTCTTCGTCTGTTCCGCCTGCTCCGAAATACGGAAGAGGTGTAAGAGTATAAATCGGTGAATCTTCTTTATATGCAAGGTCCTTCATGGGAACCTCAACAACAAGGTCATTTCCGTCAAGCTTGTAAACAACGCTTACATTGAAGACCGGCTTGTCAGAGCTCTTTACTGAAAGGTCCTGAGCCTTATCTGCAAGGAAATCATCATAGGTATAACCTGCAGCTTCAAAGGCAGCCTCCATCTTCTTTCTAACGTTCTCCTTGGTTTTATCACGAAGAACATAGATTACATTGTCGGCAAGAGCAGGATAATTAGCTAAAAGCTCATCCTTATTATCCTTTTTACCAAGCTTATTGATATCATACTTCTTGTAATACTGCTGGATGAAGTTGACATCACCTTTATCCATCTTATCGAGCCATGCATCAAGGCTATCCTTGGTGATTACCGGAGGAATAACATATTCCTTAATTACATCACCGAGTGAATAATCAACTCTGATGGAATCACCTTCCTGAGTTATGTTATATATCTGGTTTGATGTACTGTAAGCATAGGTGTTATATGTTGTTTCAAGTCCGGTTACAACCGCATATGACATGATAAGCGGTGACTGAAGATTTGCCTTTTCCTCAGGAAGTGCAACACTGTCATTTGCTGCATTCTCGGGATTTGAGCGCCATACCTTACCGGTTTCCTTAACTGTAACAGTAAACTGTGTGGTAAGTGGATCCATCTCAAGCTTGAGCTTATCATTCTCTACGATAACCGGCTCCGCATCCTCACCGCCTTCATATGAATATGGCGCGATCGCTTCACCCGTATCACTGGCATTTTTATGATTTATTATGAAAATTACGGCAGCAAGTATCAGCGCACATATTATGACCGGAGCCGCAAGGCTCTTTACTATCTGTCGTATTTTTCCGTTCTTTTTATCCTTCATGTCTGCTCCCATCCGTAATTCCTATAGTCGGAACAAAAATTCCTTACCCAGAGATATGAAATAGGATACTCCCTGAGATATCATACTGAAGAAGATCATCAGTATGAAGATCATTACCAGCATTGAAAATAGTGTTGCTACTGTAAAAAGCAGGTTCTTTCCTGCTGAATACTCATGAATCTGTCCCATTGCCGCTATAACCAGAAGTGCTGCCCAAACCAGGGATATGGCACTGACCATGGCATAAAACTCAGCTTCATCAACAGTTACAAAATTACTGAAGATCATCAGCGGGAACTGTACAAGCGGATAGGGTGTAAGTGCATAGCATGTAGCCATGTAAACCTGTCCCAGACGTCCTTTACCATCAAACAAAGTGGTAAGTCCCCAGTTTCCTACTACCCACAAACTCAAGGGGAATAGGATACTTGCTATGTATAAGAAGATATTCAGATCTTCCCAGTAAACAGTCATAAATATGAAACTTGTATATCTCAGCTTCAGTATTCTTATAAGTACCGTTGCGATCAGTATTGTGTTAGCTGCTGCGTAAGTTCCTCTCTTTTCGTGCGTAAGATCCCAGAATCCGTCAAGCGGATGAGTGATGCAGTATAGAGCAAACTTCAGCGAGTCAATATATCGATCATATTTCTCTTTTGTGATAGCTGCCATTATTTTTCTCCGTCCTGTAAATTCATGAAAATATCTGCAGTGTCAATCTCATGTCTGATTTTCTTGATTCTTCCGGTTCCAAGAGGAATAAGGAATAATGCCAGAATAACAATTACAATCCAGACAATATGATCTTCTACCCATTCCTTACGGTACTGCTTATAAGCTTTGGAATAATTATCATCGTCATACTTGAGCTCGAAGTACTTCATAGCTTCCTTATAGCGCTTCTGACGAAGAAGTGATCTTCCTATTCCAATATATGCAAGATCGTAGTTACCGTTCTGCTTCATTACTTTCTCCCAGGACTCACCAGACTCGGTGTACTTACCCTGGTCGAACTGCTCTACTGCGTTGTATACTGTCTGTCCAAACTCTGTAGGTACGAAAACCGTGATTGAGTTGTCCAGCGCATCCACTACATAAAGGTCGTGACCTATGCAGTCAATTGCAGTAGGCTTTCTGAAATATCCGTTCATATTACCGTTTCCACCGTAGCAGAACACGATATTTCCCTGATCATCATATCCGAAACATCTGCCTCTGTTTCTGTCGAGACAAACGTAGATATCATTCTCCATGACAGTTACGTCAGTAAATACTGAAGGTCCTTCATATCCACCACCGGAACCCCAGTAAAGATCTCCGAGGATTCCCCATTCTCCGTTATGTACAAGAATGTCACTTCCAACGAGGTTGAGCTTTCTGACTGCATTGTCAGTTTTGCTTGCCTTATCTTCATTTATGGCAGTTGTTGCATATATAAAGCCTTCATAATCCATGAAGATATTTTCATACTCTGTAGGAACAAAGGATACCATCTTCGCTCTCTGTTCCTGAGAAGCAAATTTCTTCCAAATGTAATCGGTCCAATCGAATTTAACCGGTGTAGCTCCGACAAATCCTGAAAAAGTTCCGTCATTTTCATATTTGATAAGACCTTTGTTGATTCCGGTTGCTATGCAATACACACGGCCCGCTGAATCAATTGCCAGTTTCTTGGGCTGGAATACAAGGCTCGGATCAAGAGTATTGTCATCGGGCTTTGTGAATTCCATCACGTAATTTAAGTCTTTATCAAGCTTTAATACTCTGGCGTTGCCCTGATCGGCGATATAGAATTCTCCGCTCTCCGAAATAGCCACATCCGTGGGATTGGAGAATGTCTTTACCTCACAGTCTCCCTCGAATGAATCTATGATTCTGACCAGTTCAAGCTTTTCAGCGGAATCTCTCTTAAGTTCAAGGATACGGTTATTACCGCTGTCACAGAGGTATATCATGTTACCGTAAGCAAAAATTCCGTCCGGGCTGCTTAAGTTTTTATCAAGTCCCAGGTCTGATGCGGTAAATACCTTACAAACTGTATAGAAATCAGGGCTTTCCTGAACATCTCCCCAATAATCGTAGTTATAGGTATATCCGTATTCACTTGCGTATGTCGTTAAAGGAGTGGCGGTTATTACCACAAGTCCTGCCAGAACAGCAGCTGCTCCCTTTACGATTTTTTTCATAGTCTGCATAACTAACACCTTTCCAAATATGGTATGGTAATGTTCTTCATCAGTCCTTAAGACCTGAACTAGCCATTGTCTCGAGGATCTGGCTCTGAGAGAATATAAAGATGATAATCGGTACGATCATTACTACAACCAGTACGGCTGCACCCTGACCTGTTCTTGCGATACCACCGCTCTGAATCTGCTGAAGGGCAAATACCAGAGTTTTCTTTTCTTCGGAATAGATAAAGGTTGCCGCTCTGTCGTTCCAGAGTCTCTGCACCGAGAAGATGATAAGTGTCATCCACGCCGGTTTAACGTTCGGCATTACTATTCCTGAAAATACCTTCCACTCATTTGCGCCATCAATTTTTGCCGCTTCAATAAGTGAAGTCGGAAGGCCTTCCATAAACTGTTTCATAAGGAAGAGTCCCATAGGTGCTGCAAACGCAGGTATTATGATTGCCCAATAGGTATCAATCCATCCAAGTTTGTTCAAAATAATGTAGTTCGGAATTGCTGTTACATAACCTGTGAACATCATGGCTACTGTAACCAGTTTGAAGAATGTCTGGTTTCCGGGGAATTCATACTTAGCAAGTACGAATGCCGCCATAGATGAAATGATCAGGTGTCCGAATGTTCCTACAAATGTGATAAATACTGTATTAAACAGGTATCTTGAAAAGGTTACCCAGGATTTTCCCATTGTTACAAACAAATCCGAGAAGTTATCAAGTGTCGGATGCTGAGGGAAAATCGTAGGCGGGAACTTAAACAGTTCATCAAGAGGCTTCAGCGCACTACTTACCGCATAAACGATCGGGAAAACCATTACCATGGCAACCAGTACCAGGAATAAGTAAAGGAAAAAGTCTCCTACGATTGAACGGTTAGGTTTCCTTCTCTTTATCAGCTTTTTACGGTAAACCTGTTCTTTCTCTTCTTTTTCAATTTTTTTCTTGCTGCTTAATTTACTCATGTCAGGTTCCCACTCTCCTCAAGAGACTTTGAATTGCTTTGTTACATAAGATCATCATCAAAAACAGAATTGTTGCTATAGCACATGCATATCCCATTTCAAATCTTGAAAAACCGTAGTCAAACAGGTGAGTAACGATTGTTCTTGCTGCATAATCGGTACTGGGATATCCGCAAAGAGCCATTGTGACTTCACATACGTTGAATGCCTGTGTTATTGACATAACGGCACCGAACATAAGCATGGGCTTCATGTTGGGAAGTGTGATGTACCAAAGCTCCTGCCAACGGTTTTTTACACCATCCATGTAGCCGGCTTCAAACTGAGATTTATCCACGCCCTGGAGACCTGCCACGAAGGAAAGGAATCCTGAGCCAAGACTCATCCAAAGGATAACTCCCATACAAACCGGTAACATGTACTGCGGATTGATGAGCCATAAGATCGGCTTGTCAATAATTCCGACATTCATCAAGAATGCATTTACATAACCGTATGCATCACCTCTGAAGAATACAGAGAAGATAACATAACAGTTTCCCGCGATCGACGGTGCGTAAAACAGCATGACTGCTATACTTCGTACCCATCTTGGCAATTCGTTAATCAGCCAGGCAAAAAGGAAGGACATTATGTAGCCAAGCGGTCCGGTAATTACTGCAATCAACAGCGTGTTCTTCACACCGATTAGGAAGATGTCGTCCTGCAGAATCAGGCTGATGTAATTCTGCAGACCGATGAATCGCGGAGCTTCCAATATGTTGTAATATGTAAAACTAAAATATATGGATGCCACAACCGGAAAAATATAAAACATGGTGAATAAAATCGCATAGGGTGCAAGAAAGAGATAGCACATTTTTCGATTTTTCGCCTTTTTAACTGCCACCCGCGCTTCATGTTTGCGCAGGGTGAAGTATTTTTGAAGATACTCTTTCATTCTTTCTCTCCTAAATATCTCGGATTTCTGTGCCCGTACCGGTCTATTCTTCAACCGGCATACCAAACTCTTTCCTCTTCTTTACAATCTCTTCATCTATCAGGATCGAGTAGTCAATGATTGTCTCTCGTGAGTCAACCTTTTCATTTATTACCTTACGTATCGCGTTGGAGATATGACGTCCGGTGAAGTATCCGCCGGGAACCTCTCTGATTCCAACTGTCTGATCCCACTGATCATCAAGTACTTCTATGTCTTCTGCGCTCCAGGACAGATTCTTAAATGCGTCTCTGTTTGCTGTAGCATATCTTGCGGAAGAACCGAGGAGAGCCTCTATTTCACGGCCAAATCTGATCTGTGTATCAGGCTCAGCCCACCACTTCATGAATTCCCATGAATTTTTTCTGAGCTCTTCATCCTCTTCCTTGATCATCATTGTTGCACTACCGGTGATGAAATCTGAGCGGTCAATGCTTCCATCGGATTTCTCTGTTCCGGGTATAAGTGTGAAGTCCCAAAGACCTCTTATCTCAGGTGCTGATACCATAAGTGTGTTATATGTTGAATAAGGTGCTACACCTATCGGCATCTCTCCCGATCTGAATCTACTTACGAAATCATAGATAACCGGAAGACCATAATCGTTGAAATATCTTACATAATCATCAAATGCCTTAACGCCTGCCTCGGTATTGACGGTTGTCTTTGTACCATTATCGTTGTACATATCGCCGCCATACTGGTAAAGCAGTGAGAAGTACATTGAAAGATCAGGTGTGCTTGACATGATAGCGGTTGAAGCTGTTGCTGAACCACTGTTACCTGCTGCGGTAGGTATTCCGACTGAGAGGTTGCTGCCCTGAATTGTGGGCATCATCTCTATAAGTTCCTGCCAGGTCTGCGGAGGCTCAAGTCCAAGCTCTTCAAGTACGTCTTTTCTATAGAACATTACGTTGAAGGTCTGTGTCTCCGGAATTCCGTATACATGTCCGTCAAGTCTGTACTGCTCATATGAGCTCTCGGAATAGTGAGCAAGAACATCTTCCCATCCCTCAAACTGTGTAATATCTTCTGCAGCACCACGAAGTGCGTAGTTTACAGGCTGGTCGGCACCGACTGAAAGAACTACGTTCGGTCCTCTTCCTGCAAGTACTGCGTTAAGCAGCGCATCAGGTGCAACGATTTCTACGTTAACCTTTACTCCGCTCTCAGGTGTAAAGGTATCATCTACCATTGACTTAAGAATTGTACCCTGATCACGTCCTGTAAGTATCCAAACCTTAACTACTTTATCTGATCCGTTTGCATCATATACATCACCGACTGAATTGTAATCAACGAAGAATGATGCTACGAAAGACTTAATCTCATGTCCGCTCTTTGAAAGGAAGTTTGCCTTGTCTTTCTTAGGCTGTACTCCGGTACCTGATACTACCAGATAATCGATATCCAGTTTTGTATCACTCATGTTCAGTGATGCGGTACCAAGTGCTGTGATATTATCCTTAAATGCTGTAAACTCTGTGGTTATCTTCTGAGGCTTTTTGCAGAATCTCTCAAGCTGCTGCGCTACTGTCTGCGCTGATGCTATCTGATCTGCTTTCTGTCCACTGAATGCAACCATGTCATCTACTATCTTATAGAGACGCTTGGATTCAAGATCCATAGCTTCCATAATTTCAGGATAGGTCTTTTCAATATGATAATCTCTGTAAATATCAGGATTTGCTCCTGTATATACAAGTACTCTTCTGTAAATCTGGTTGAGTCTGTAGGTTGAATCCTCAAGCTCTTCAAGGATCTCACCAAGTCCTCCGAGGGTAGCCTCAAGTCTTACTGTATGTGTACCCTTTGTGAGGAAAATGTTGTAAGGTGTTCCGTTTTCATCTGCAAGTGTTAAGCTGTTCCAGTCGTTTTCGAACGGGAATGACACCTCGTTAAGCTCATCAAAAGGAACCTCGCCATCAATAAGCACTCGTCTGCTTGATACAGAACCTCTTGAGTAATTCTGACGTCCCTTAATCATCAGGTTGTATAATCCATCCTCAGGAACCTCAACATCCCACTCAATCCACTGTCCGGAACTTCTCCAGCTGTCACCACCGACATAGTTAAGAACTGTATGTGTAACACTGTTGGGAACAGTTGTCGGTGAAGATCTGTCATATTTTGCATATAATGAAGATTCTGATCTTAATGTTGAATCTTCACCCTGTACAGTCTGAATAAATGTCTTGGCTGTATCTGAACCGTCCTTGCCACCAACCTCTGCAGAATACTCTGCGTATGTCTTGGGCTGTTCAATTGCCTTAACCTGAAGTTTTGAAATAAGCATCGGCTCATTTACCGCTTCGAGTGTGAGTTCATTCTCTCCCTGTTCAAAGTAGAACTGATAAGGTTCTGTAATGAATCCCATGTCATCTCTAAAGTATGCACTCTGCCAGTCAAAAACCTCTGTCTGTGTAGGTCTTATCTCATTACCCTGGTTATCTACTTTAACATCACCGCCATCAGTCCATATTCTTGTGAATGTGATGTTTCTTGCATCCTCGAAAGGCGCTTCCCCATTGATCAAAACCGATCTCTCTGCCGGAACTCCTCTGGATTCGGGAAGGAAGTAGTTAACATAGAGGTTATACAATCCAGCCTTAGGTACATTGACCTTCCAAGTCACCTTGGATCCTGTCTCTGTGTAGAGAGCTTTCTCTACATCTCCCTCCGGACTGTCCTCCTCATGAACATCTCCTTCGCTCTGATTATTATACAGATCAATATCTATTGACTCACTCGGTTTATCTGCATCTGCATGTCCATTCAGGTAAAGTGTGTAGGTTCCTGTCCTTTCCATACCTTCAACATCAACCGAAAGATCTGATCCTTCATATTTATTATGGAAATCATCCACATCTCTCATCGACAGAAGTACGCATATTCCAATCAGAACTGCTAAAACGCCGACTACAATTAAAATTGTTCTGGAAGTCTTTTTCATGTTATCCACCAAATTCTTTTATTCCGAATCTGTCTCTGCAAATACCCAGAAACTCGGTTTAGGCTCATATTTACTATCAAATAGAAGCGGACATTGTGACTGTCCCGATTTATTACCACCGCCTACATTGGAGCGGAACTGAAGCCATGAATACTTATCAATGGTTCCCCAGAAAGTCATTCCTGTCACTTTTGCGGTTCCGGCTTTCTGTGCTGACTTAAGTACATAATATAGAAGGTTGTATTGCTTTCTGTTCTTCTCGTACTCAGCCTCAACCGATGCCGGATCGCTGCTGTCATAAGAATCACTGGCCGAAAGATCCCACTCAGTGATCTGAATATTTCCAACCGCTTCTCCGTATGCTTTTACAGAAGTCTCAAACTCAGCTGTTGAAGGACCGCTTACGCTGTAATGTCCCTGCATACCCATCGCCGTAAGTCTTGTTCCCTCTCCGGGAGCACCCTCCTCAGCTTTTACCGCTTCGAGAAGCTTTAAGATTCCACTTCTCTTCTTGGCATTACACTCGTTATAATCGTTGTAATAAAGCTCAAGCGACTCAGGTGCATATTTATTTGCATATTTGAAAGCATTTATAATGAAGCTTTCGTTCTGATATACGTGCCACCAGCTTGAGTTGCCGCCATGTGTATCCTCTGAGAGATCTTCATCCGGCCTCTCCGTATCCGTTCTGTAGGTTCCTGTCGAATCGGAAATCGCTTCATTTACAACATCCCAGCCATAGAACAGATCCTTATATTTACTGTCTTCGCCAACAAAATGTTCAAGCACTGACTTTATGTACCATTCCTGGCGCTTATCCATCTCTTCAGCTGTCACATAAGGCTTTTCCTTATCATAATCCTCATGGAAGAACCACTCGGGAGTCTGTGAATGCCACAGTAAAACATGTCCTCTTACCTGCAGCGCCTGATCCGGATGAGTTTCGTTCCATTTAAGTATCTTGTCGAGAATCTTCTCGGGATTCTTAAAAGTAAGAACCGGAACTGTTATCGTCTCGCCGTTAAGCTCGGCTTCTTCCGTTCCCGGACACTTTCCGTTGCTGTATCCGAACAGCGAATCCGGCTTCAACTCATTTCCAAGTGTTACACAATTAAAATGCTTGGTTACTATATCCCAAACGCTCAGATCCCAAGGCTCCTGCCCTGTTATTGCACATCCGAACCTGCATCCCATTGTTTTTTCAACACTGTCCTTTAGTGCAGGCAACTCTTCCTCCTCGCTCTCTTTAGCGCTATCATCGTTTTCTTCGTCGCTCTTTTCCTCTTCAGCTTCTTCTGCCTCCGTTTCTTCTTCAGCACTTTCTTCTATATTAGAAGCTCCATTATTATCATCTTCATCTGCAGTGTCTTGCTGCTCATTATTTGAATCATCAGATGTTGCGGTTATCTCCTCCGCATTATTTGTCTCAGTAGTGCTTCCTACAGGGTTTTGTCCGCATCCTGTACCGATTATTGCCGCTGCCATCAGTAATGCCGCGACGTCAACCCTTCGGCGCTTTATAAGATCATATTTCATCCCGAAATATTCCTTTCTACTTCTCAAAATTTGCTAAAAGTCTTAAAAGCTGTACTGTTACTAAAGTTTAGCCGTTTACAGAATAATATGCTTATCATATTTTGCTTTTCCATACGCGCTTATTGCTAGACACTTCCCAAAAAACGGAGTCACTTTTTGTTAATATTATACAATACTGTATTTTTACATGCACCCCTTTTTAATAATTAGTTTATATATAGAACATATTCTGTTCATAATCGCAAAATGTGGGCTACAACTTTGAGCAAAATTTTTCTTCTTTGTTGTTGCTATTTAATTCTCACTTATTGCTTTTTTAAGTCCAAATTTTGTATGCATTTCTTGTACGCATTTCACAAACTTGCTAAAATAGGGCTTTTTCTATTTACTATATCCAGCAATATATGCTAAAGTACGGAAATATAAGATTGCGTTTCGCAATAATTGCGTATAAATAGCAAATATCTATTTGTCGAATATTGGTTTTATAACTAAGAGGGTACTATGAAGAACAGCAAGAAAAATCTCAATCTTAACTTTTATCAGCAGAATACCGATTTCAGAAACAGGGTCATGGTCGCCGAAAAGGAAAACAGTATTTTCCCCAAGGATGCGTCCGTTCGCATCTGGTATAATGTCGAGACCAGTGATTATCTGCCCCATTGGCACGATGCTATGGAAGTGATCATTCCCATCGATAATTATTATGATGTGGATATAGATAACGAGCCTCATCACGTGCTTCCCGGAGAAATTCTCATGATTTCTCCCCGTAAAATGCACCATCTTCATGCTCCCGAGAGCGGAGCTCGCTTCATATGCCTTTTTAATGTAGATTTCTTCTCACAGGTCAAGGACTATACCGGTATGCTGTTTGTAAAAAACAGCTGCATTCACATAACTCCCGAGAGTTATGCGCCTGTTTACAGCGAAATCTATGACCTTTTCACACAGATTTGGAACGAATATTTCCAGAATACGGAATTTTATGAATTTTCAATTTATGCTAATCTCCTTCAGGCTTTTACCCTGTTAACCAGATGTCAGCTCAACCAGATTCATCTGTTTACTGAGAGCAGCCCGAACAAGAGGAGAGATTATTTCACAAGACTTAACGGCGTTCTTGAATATATTGACGAACATTATACCGAAGACCTTACCCTTGATGAAGTTGCTGATTTCAGCGGTTTTTCAAAGTTCCACTTCACCAGACTCTTCAAAGAGTACATGAACAGCACCTTTTACGATTATCTTATAGGTCGCCGCATCAAAGCCTCTGAAATCCTGCTCTCACAGCACGATCTTTCAATAACAGATGTTGCTCTTCAGGCCGGATTTTCGAGCATTTCTACCTTTAACAGAACCTTCAAGGCCAAGAAAGGATGCACTCCCGGAGAGTACAGAGCACTCTTCAGCCATAACAAAAATGACGCAGCGGATGCCAATGAGCAGGCAATTGAAAAAGACTCCTTTGCTACAAGTATAATTTGATTAAAGAACTACTATTAAGAATCCAAACAGGGAAACGCCCATATAAGCGTTTCCCTGTTTTTTAATACACCTCATATTTAAATTCTGAAAATGCAGCTTCTCCGCCGATGTTCTTTTTACTAAACATAAACAGCGCGAATCTACAGCCGGTAAAGTGCGCCAGAGTGAATTTAAGACTCTTTGAAAATGGAATCGGATTGAAATCTTTTTCGGAAAGCTTCCTCCAGAATACCGTCGCATTACCGACAGGTGCAAAGGTATTTGCATCTATTCTGAAAGCATAAGCTTTATCATTTCCCAAAAATTCTCTGCATTTCTCTACTTCTTTTCCCTCCTCGTTGGAGATAAGAAGCAGCTCGTTTCCCTTTTCTGTCTTTTCAACGGCAAGATAGCAGTATTCTTCACACAAAATGCCGATTCCGGCCCTGTCACCATCCTTTAATCCTTCGACATTTACAATAACACTTGCTCTGCTTCGAGGCAGCGTCATTCTCTGCGTCAAAGAGTTTATCGCCTTATCAAACCTCTCACAAAGCCTGTCGGTTTGTATGAGAAATCTTTTCTTTTTTGTGTCCTGCTTTACAAGAGACATCTCCGGCTGGTGATTGAACTGCCAAAAGCTCTTCATGCCAAAGCAGTCATATTCCCGCTTTTCAGTTTTTCTTCCATCAGTCACATCAGATATCTTCCCGCTTTCGCTAAAATCATCGCTTCCGCAAAGCGGCAGATATTCATAGCCGGGATCTGCATTGCACAACTCTATCTCTGCAGGAAGTCTGCCATTTTCCTCTATAAACGGAACTGCTCCCTTCCATCGAAGCGGCAACAGGAACGGTGTTCTTCCGGCTCCGCCCCTATCCTGAAAGAGCATTGTAAACCAGTGTCCGTCCGGAGTATCCACTATACCCCCCTGGGCAACTCCCTGTCCGAAGTATCCCATATCGTCGCAAAATATCTCTCCCCCACGAAATTCACCTTCAAGAGAAGATGAAACAAAATAATTCTGCGTTCTCATCCATCTGTCCGGCAGAGAATGTACCAGGAAAAGATAGTATTTATCATTTATCTTGTAGAAGTGGCACCCTTCATATGAAAGAAAATTATTGCCTTCCTCCTTCACAAGCACCCTCTGAAGTCCGCCTTCCTTGGGTCCCTTGAGGTCACTGTCAAGCTCAACCAGCTTTATCTCCCTGTTACCAAATGCGATAAAAACCCTGTCATCATCAAACAAAATGCTCGCATCATGATAAAAACCTTCAATATATTGCTTCTTCCATGGACCTGTAATTGAATCCGCCTTATACAAATACGTCTTTTGCGTGTCATTAGCGCAAAAGCTCAGATAATAACTACCGTTATGATATCTGAGACACGGAGCCCACATACCTTTTCCGTAGATATTCTCACCATCCGCAAGTCGCTGTCCAGGCGTATCATCAAGCCTGTCATATACATAAGATGCGTGTTCCCAGTGAAGCAGATCATATGATCTCAATATCTCACATCCCGGAAAAAAATGCATAGTTGTAGTGGCCAGATAGTATACATCCCCAACACGAATTACATCCGGATCCGGATAATCCATCGGAATTATAGGATTTATTGTCCCTAAGGAAACCTTCTCTTTAATCATTTCACAAATCTCCATGAATGTAATTCATATCCTTCTCCGGCAAAAGTAAAGAATACATCGTGTACTCCGCTCGGGGTCTTATCCAAAGAGACAAACACATCAGCTACCTCGTTGTCCTGTTCCTCCACCGGAACATAGGCAAGAACCTCACCGTCCGGTCTGTCCAGGCTCACGCGGATAGCACCTGATCCATTGCCGCCGACTTTAAGACAGATTTCAAAAGGCTCTTCATTTCCAAAATCAGCTCCGCTAACGCCAATCCAGCTTCCATCACTCATCCCAGTGACAATCATATCACCCGAACCGCATCTCTCTGCCTCTTCACCATATTGCACAGTGTCTATTCCGGCAGAATTTGCCATGGTCACTGCCTTTACCTCATCATACGGATTAAGGTGAGAAAGCTGTACAACTCCGTTTCGGGTTCCCTTTGAAACGGACGGACCGCCATTTTCAATCTCAAGTACATCTATATTTGTACTTCTGTATCCGCCATTCATTCCCATCGCTTCCTCAAGAATGCGGGCATGATATGTGATATACCAGTTTCCCTTAAACTCAAACATGCAATGATGGTTGTTTCCGCCAAGTCCAAAGAAATGCTCAGGATTTCTTAAAACAGGCTTATAACGCTTAAACGGTCCCATAGGTGAATCGGACACAAGTGTTACGATTTCTCCCTGCAAATAGCCTTCCTTCTCCTCATCTTCTGGCGTCATGCTAAAATTTGAGCAATATGAATAGAAATACTTCCCGCCCATCTTATTGATTCCGGAATCCTCAAACAGGAAAGGAACATTCTCAATAGGCTGAGGATCACAAGCAAGACTGATCATATCGTCGCCAAGTTTTACAACTCTTGCCGTACCCGGATTTGCAGCCATTTCAAGAGAAGGAACACCGCCTCCTACATATAAATAAGCGCTTCCGTCATCATCCATTAAAACTGCGGGATCAAAAAGCCATGTAACCTCCGCGCAGTTAGGTGTCTGTCTGGAAATAAGAGGCCCATTAATAGGATCCGTAAACGGACCTACCGGACTGTCCGCGGACAGAACTGCTATTCCATTTCCATTATTTGCAAAATAAAGGAAAAATTTGTCTTTTCCATCAATATTTTTATATGCCGCAGCTGGAGCCCAAGAATTAGCACCCCAATTTGCCGCACCGGTCTCTGATGCCGCATAGACAGTACCATGATCGGTCCAGTTCACAAGATCCTCGGATGATACAACACATATTGTATTAATATTGCTGTATGTATTTTCCAAAAGCTTGCCATCAGCATCATACATAGGCTTATCTCCTGTCATATACAGATAAACCCTTCCGTCGTAAACAAGCGCATACGGATCTGCACCAAATCTCTGCGTCATAACCGGGTTATGCTCAGACAGACCCTTTACCGCTTTAGAAAGTTTTATATTAGCAAAAACTTCCTTCATGTTCATTTCTTCTAAAACCTGCATTACTGCCTCCCAAATCTTGCGAAAACCGCAAATCCCTATATTTATACCAATCTACAATAAATTTTATTGATAACAGGCATTACTTTCCACAAACTAATTGCTGATTTTTTTGCATAAATTGCGTAGTGCATAGCAATCTTTAGAAAACAAAAAGCAAGATTCGCATAGACCTCGGAAATCCAATATAGCTACAATC
>NZ_FOBE01000076.1:0-1648 GCF_900109475.1 Butyrivibrio sp. ob235 | reverse complement strand
TCCGGTTTTTCCTCGATTGAAAGGGCTTTGCCGTTCTCATCAAACTCAACTACGCCGTATTCTCTGGGATCACGAACGTAATAACCGAAAATTGTTGCTCCCTTTTCTCTGGATGCCACTTCTCTAAGCAGCTTGGAGAAGCTCTGACCATAGAAAATATTATCTCCGAGAACCAGTGCCACGGAATCACTGCCGATAAATTCTGCACCGATTATGAACGCATCAGCAAGACCTCTGGGCTCTTCCTGAACAGCATAGGAAAATGACATACCCAGCTGCTCTCCTGTTCCAAAAAGAACCTCAAATATAGGAAGGTCTCTTGGAGTTGAAATAATAAGCACATCTCTTATTCCCGCAAGCATCAATGTTGAAAGCGGATAATAAATCATGGGTTTGTCATAAACCGGCATAATCTGTTTGGATATTGCTCTTGTAAGTGGATACAGTCTTGTTCCTGATCCCCCAGCTAATATAATTCCCTTCATGATATCAATCCTTTTATAAAAGCATAAAAAATGTTACAAAATATATTTATTCACTTAAATATTCTTCAAGAGCGTCTTTCCAATCAGCCATCTTATAATTCGTTGTGAGTCTGAGCATATAATTATCCAGTATAGAATAATGAGGTCTGTCTGCCGAAGCAGGATTCATCTTTTTATACTCTTCACTTGTCACATGATTTACCTTGCAGCTAACACCTTTGATTCTGAAAATCTCTTCAGTAAAATCGGCCCAATTGGTATCTCCTTCGCAGGTGCCATGGAAAATTCCGTAATTTTCAGTAGCTTCGATATAATATATCATTCTTGCCAGTTCAATAGCAGATGTAGGCGATCCCAGCTGGTCGCAAACCACGCTGACTTCATCATGTGTTTCTGCAAGTTTCAGCATCGTTTTAACGAAATTTTTGCCATCTCCATATAACCAAGCTGTTCTAACAATAAAATATTTGTCAGCAAATTGCTGTACAAATCTTTCACCCTCATACTTAGTCTTTCCATAAGCAGAAATAGGGCCTGGTGTTTGGAATTCATTGATAGGTTCTTCCGCATTTCCAGGAAAAACGTAATCTGTGGAAACATGTATAAGCTTTGCATCTATTTCATTGGCTGCTATTGCAAGATTTCTGGGACCTATAGCATTTAGTTTGAATGCAAAATCCCAATCCTTCTCACACCCATCAACATTAGTAGCCGCGGCACAATTTATTATCACATCAGGTCTGTTATCTCTGACGAACAAAAGTACCTCATCAAGATTTGTGATATTTAGAGGCTTTATATTGTCTCCCTCTATAACATCTGTAAGTATAAACTCGACTTCATCCTTATAAACTTGTTGTATTGCCCTTCCCAACTGTCCATTACAGCCGGTAACCAGTATTTTTTTCATAATTCACATTCAAAAGCTCTGTTCGACTGAAATCTTCATCAAACAGAGCTTGCCTTTCATATTTTAATAAATAAAATTACTGTATCTTCTCACCGTACATATCATTGTAATATTTCTGGTAATTTCCGCTTGTTACATGCTCCATCCAGTCCTCATTTGCAAAGAACCACTTGATGGTCTTTCTGATGCCTTCCTTGAACATCGTCTCAGGCTCCCAGCCAATCTCCTTCTTAATCTTATCGGGAGCGATTGC
>NZ_FOBE01000033.1:0-45311 GCF_900109475.1 Butyrivibrio sp. ob235 | reverse complement strand
GCGGAAAATTCTGCGCAGTTAGAAGCATGAATAAGGCACTTGCAGGAGAACATATAGATATTCTGTAAGTAATCTACACAACAAAAAGCAATCATGATTCCGAGAGAAAAGGGCTTGTATTTTTTCTGATATGGATTAAAATAACAGTTAAATGCTAAGAACAGAAATAGTAGGTATCTTGAGACCTTCAGAGAGGAGTCGGTTGGTGAGAGGCTTCGGTTTTCGGATATTGAACCCGTCTGGGAGCAGCAGAAGGGAAAACTGATTTTATTCAAGAGAATCAGAAACTTCTGACGGAGGTCACCGTGATCATAGACATGCGAGTGCTTGCTTGCAATGAGGTGCAGGTTTTCAGGCCTGAATTTAGGTGGTAACGCGGATAAAAACATTATTCGTCCTAAGTGTACAAATAAAGTATGCTTAGGACTTTTCTTTTGCGTGTGAAGCAGAGCCATGCAAAAGCAAAAAGATGCATGCTTGCATGCAAATGTTTTTGCTTTTATATGGCGAGCAACACGAACGAGGAAATGCGAAGCATTTTCGAGTCCGTGTCTGCTTCACATCCAAAGTGAAGAAAGGAGTTGTTATTATGAAACTTAGCAAATTAGTCGGAGTGAGATTCAAGGAAAAGCCCGCTTTCTGTGTGATTGACAGTCACACTTACAGCCTTCGCGGCGGTTATGTAAAGCGTGTATCAAACGGTATTTTTTCACTTTACACGCCCATGAAGAAAGTTACTCAGAACATCGAGAAGATCCTGAGAGAGGAAATGGACGGTGTGGATTGCCAGGAAGTCATGTTTCCTGTGGTTCTTCCGGGAGCACTTTGGGAGGAATCAGGACGCTATGAGAGCGTTGGCGAAGAGCTTTTGAGATTCAAGGATCGTAATGATACTCCTATGGTACTTGGTATGACCCATGAGGAGGCAGCTGTCCATCTTGCGAGAGAGTACGGAAGCACCTATGCAAATTATCCTTTCGCTTTTTATCAGATACAGACTAAGTATCGTGACGAGGCACGCCCCAGAGCAGGACTTATAAGAGTACGTGAGTTTACAATGAAGGATGCTTATTCTTTCCATACTTCTCAGGAAGATCTTGAGAAATACTATGACAGAATGGCAAATGCTTATGACAGAATTTTCGAGAGAGCAGGTATTCCTGATGTTATCTCGGTTAAGTCTGATTCAGGTATGATAGGAGGAAGCGTATCTCACGAGTATATGCTGCTTACGGACGCAGGAGAGGACTCCATTGCACTGTGTGATGACTGCGGTTACAGCGCAAATATGGAAGCTGCGGAGACAACAGTGGACAATTCCGGATGCACACCTGCAGGTGAGCTTAAGAAGGTTTACACGCCTGATTGCAAGACCATCGAAGATGTATGCGCTTTCCTAAAGAGCAAAGTTGAGGAGTCCTGTAAGGCTGTTGTTTATCAGATAAATGCGACTGACGAGTATGTAGTTGTTTTCATTCGCGGAGACTACGAGGTCAATGAGACAAAGCTTGTAAACTACCTTCATGAGGAGGTTCACCCGGCTGAGATCACTGAGGAATCGGGACTTGTTGCCGGCTTCTGCGGACCTTACGAGCAGCACGGCAATTGCAGGATTGTTTATGATAAGTCACTTGAAGGCATCGAGAACCTGTGTTGCGGCGGAAACGAGACAAACTATCACTACACAGGCCTTAACATCAAGAGAGACATCGGAGATGTGGAGTACGTTGATGTCAGCAAAATTCGTGACGGTGACATCTGTCCCTGCTGCGGTAAGAAAACCATAAGAATCAGCAGAGGTATTGAGGTCGGTAATATTTTCCAGCTCGGTACCAAATACTCAGACAGCATGAAGATGACCTATACGGATGAGGACGGTAGTTCCAAGACACCCATCATGGGATGCTACGGAATCGGTGTTGGTCGCCTTGCAGCAAGCATCATGGAAGCCCGCCACGATGACAAGGGGCCTATCTGGCCCATCACTGTTGCACCCTGGAAGGTGCATGTTTGCTGCATGAGAAGAGATGACGATGCCTGCAGAGAAGCAGCTGACAAGATCTATGAGGAACTCACAAACATGGGCGTAGAGGTTATCTATGATGACAGAGATGTCCGCGCCGGCGTCATGTTTGCCGATGCAGATCTCCTGGGCGTTCCGGTTCGCGTGATTGTTGGTCCCAAGGCTCTTGCTAACGGAGAGATTGAGCTCTGCACAAGAGATAAGAGCGTACAGCTCTCTGTGAAAAAAGAAGATATCATCGCTGAAACCAAGAAGCTCATGGATTCTCTTTATGAAGAGATTAATTCCAAGGTGAAGAGCAGAATAAAATAAAATGCCCCTTTTACAGGATGAAAATAGTCCTGTAAAAGGGGTATTTTTATGCCCTGAATTATTTATTTGACTAAAAATATAAAAATAGTCAGAAAAGTATTGACATCGATTTGTGAGAAGGGTTATTATGACTAAAAATACAAATTTGGTCAAAAAGAGGATAAGTATATGCCAAAAACCTACACAGAAAGTGAAAGAGAGCAGATCATTATCCGCTTAAAGAAAGCAGCCAATGAGATGCTGATGAAAAAAGGTGTCAAGAAGACTACCGTGGATGAGTTGGTAAAACTTGCCGGAATTCCAAAGGGAACATTCTACCTTTTTTATCCATGTAAAGAGGTGCTGTTTTTCGATGCGGCCCAGGATTTCCATGAGCAGGTGGATGACTATATTACAAAGGGATTTCTTTCCATAATCGCAAGCCATAATATTGATCCCGAGGAGGAGGGAGCCTTCTCTGAATGTATTGATGAGATCGCTGAGGTGATCCTCGGGGCGATGGAAATTACAACCACTTCCTGCCTCAAGGTACTGCTTGAGCCTGAGGCGATGAACCAGGTTCTTTCGAAGCTTCCGGAGGATCTGCTTCAAAACCACAGGGATCAGGACACCCGTATGGGAGCAGGTATTATAGCAAAAGTGGCTGCAAGGAAGGGGCTCGACGTCGAGGCAGTTGTTGGATCCTTTTCAATGATTTTATTCGGTTCTATGTACAAGCATGTCATTGGAGAGGAGAACCTCAGAGAGAGCATGCGCATGCTGGTAAAAGGACTGGTTATACAGATTTTGGAATAAAACTCAGGATTCAAATAATTGTACGATTTTTAGGACAGCATAAAAAAGAGGAGATCAGGCTATGACAGACAACAAGGTGATTGATGTTAGAAATGTTTATTTCAGCTACAGTAAAACTCCCTTTCTGAAGGACATTACTTTTTCTGTAGATAAGGGAGAAATTTTCGGATTCCTCGGACCCTCCGGTGCAGGTAAGAGCACCCTGCAGAAGGTGCTTACCGGAATATGCACAAACTATGAGGGGAGCGCCAGCATTCTAGGTACCGAGAGCAAAAATCACGGCAAGGATTTTTATGAGAAAATCGGTGTCGATTTTGAATTCCCGAGCCTTTTTGATAAGCTTTCCGCCAGGGAAAATCTCAAATACTTCGCGTCACTCTACAGCGGAAACAAAAGGGATATCGATGAACTTCTAAAGGAAGTCGGCTTGTATGAGCACGCAGATAAGAAGGTTTCAGCTTTTTCCAAGGGCATGAAATCCAGACTGAACTTCATCAAGTCGCTGATCCACGATCCGGACGTGCTGTTTCTGGATGAGCCCACCAGCGGCCTTGATCCCAATAACGCCAAGATTATGAAGGACCTTATCCGGAAAGAGAAGGAGAGGGGTAAGACCATCATTCTCACTACGCACGACATGCAGGATGCGACCGAGCTTTGTGACAGAGTGGTGTTTATCGTGGACGGCCAGATGAAGGCGGTGGATACTCCGCATAATTTCATTATGAGTCGCGGTGCAGCCAGAGTGACCTACACCTATATGGAGAACGGACAGGAGCGAATGGTGAGCACGATTCTTTCGGACATCAGTGGCGACGAGACTTTAAAGCAGCTTATTGATGAAAACCGGATAACCTCGATTCACAGCGGGGAGCCCACACTCAATGACATTTTTATTGAGATAACCGGCACACATTTGGACTAACGGGTGACTACTATGAGACAAGCGAATGTAATAAAAGGTGACATCATCTTTCAGTGGAAGTACGGTTTTTATTTTCTGTACGTCCTCGTAATTCTGATTTACATGATAATCTTCTCATTCTTTGAAGGAAATATCAGGAACATCATTGTGTCCTGCTGCGTATATTCGGATCCGGCTGCAATGGGGATGTTCTTTATGGGAGCGTTGATCCTGCTTGAAAAGAGCCAGCATATCACAAGCTCAATAGTAATTTCGCCGGTTACACCCACAGAGTATATCTTCGGAAAAGTGATTTCCTTTGCGATAATCTCTCTGGTTGTGGGGCTTGTGTTGATCCTTTTTGGATCTACCTATAACCTGTTTTTGTGTATGGCGGGGATACTCGCAGGATCGATTCTCTTTAGCCTGTGCGGAGTTATAGTTGGAACAAAGGTCAGTAACCTCAATCAATACATACTGGGTACCGTGCCCTTTGAAGTTATAGGTTTTGCGCCTGTTATCGTGTATAGAGCAGGGATTATGTGGGACAATCCGCTGATGCTGATTCACCCCGGATGCGCCGCTATGAGGCTGATTGAGGGAAATACCGATATGCTGCCATTTTCACTGATAAGCCTTGCTGCGTGGATTGGAGTTCTGTATCTTATCGCACAAAGATGCGTCATTAGAATGTATAAGAATGTTGGAGAATAAACTATGAGTGCTACATGTAAGATGTTCGGCTTTATGGTAAAACAGATAACCCGCGATATGATGATGATCATGCTGGTCATCGCACCCTTTTTGGTGGGGAGTATCTTCAGATTCGGAGTACCGCTTTTTGAGGAAAAGATTCTTACAGGATTTGGTTATGGCAGCTTTCTTGTGCCTTACTATGATTTTTTCAGTTGGCTCCTTGCAATTCTCACGGGTATGATGTTTGCCTTCATAGGAGGACTTGTGGTTCTTGGAGAAATCGACGACGGGATCGCAAAATATATACTGGTGACTCCGCCCGGTGAAAACGGTTATCTTTTTTCAAGAATCCTTCTTCCCGGAGTGATATCGGGAGCTATGACAGCGGTTATTCTTCCTGTATTTGCCCTTACAAAGTTGAGTATTCCCGTAATTTTTGTTATGGTTATTTCATCAACACTTTGCGGAATAATCACATCCTTTCTTGTTGTGGTCATATCTTCCAACAAGGTAGAGGGCATGGCAGTTGGCAAGTTGTCCGGCCTGTTTGGCATCACTTTTTTTGTTCCGTTTTTCATAAAGGGAGCAGTCAGATATGTGTTTATCCCATTTCCCATGTATCATGTGGGTGTGTGGTCGAAGGATGAGACGCCCGTAAGCCTTTTTATTGCAGCTGTTCTTTTTGCAATATGGGGCGCGGTGTTGCTTAAGCTTTTCAGAAGAAAATTTCAATAATGCCTTCCCCCTATGAAAGGGGGAAGGTGTCAGCGTAGCTGACGGATGAGGGGTAAAAGGAGATAATTATGTACAGCAGAGAACCGCTGAAAATTTACGTAGATTTTGATGATTGTCTATGCGAGACGGCACAATCTTTTGTCGAGATCGCATCCAGACTTTTTGGGAAAAATGTCCCCTACGAAGAGCTCCATTCCTTTAATCTTCAGGAGTCCTTTTCACTGAATGATGAAGAATACGCTGAGCTGATGAAGGAGGGACATCGCCCCGAGATTCTTCTTTCCTATGAAGAGACGCCCGGAGCATCAAGGGTTCTTAATGAACTAATTGATGAGGGACATGAAGTTTTTGTAATTACAGGCCGTCCTTTCGCAGCTTATGAGGCATCAAAACAGTGGCTTGAGGAGCATGATTTAAGTCGCCCGAAGCTGTTTTTCCTTAATAAATACGGAAGAGACTTTTTCTATAAAGGCGGTGAGTTCAACCTGGAACTCGAGGACTATTACAAGATGCATTTTGATTATGCGGTGGAGGATTCACCCATGGCTTTCGGATTCTTCGATCATCTGCCGGATCTAAATGTCCTGGTGTTTGACAGACCCTGGAACAGCAAAGCAGAATTTCCCGGTGCAAACTATCATCGCTGCACCGACTGGGATATAATTCGTGACCGGATCAGAAAAGGAGGAATAAAATGATTCTTTACATTGATGCGTGTGTTCGTGAAAATTCCAGAACTAAGAGACTTGCGGATGCTCTTATGGAAAAACTCTCGGGAGAGGTCAAGTATGTAAAGCTGGAAGATATCAGTTTTGAGACCACAAGCGAAGAATATCTGACTAAGAGAGAAAATCTCATTGAGCAGTGCGCTTTCGATGATAAGATGTTTGATCTTGCAAGACAGTTTGCCAAGGCGGATACGATAGTTATCGCTGCGCCTTATTGGGATCTGTCTTTTCCTGCAAAATTGAAGCAGTATATTGAAGCCATAAATGTACTTGGAATCACCTTTTTATATACCCCGGAGGGCATGCCCAAGGGAATGTGTAAGGCTGACAAACTATACTATGTTACAACAGCCGGCGGCCCTGTGGTTCCCGATGAATACGGCTATGGCTATATAAAAGCGCTCGCTGAGAGTTACTACGGAATTAAGGACGTGAGCCTTATAAAGGCCAGCGGACTCGACGTTCTGGGAGCAGACGTCGATGCAATTATGAACGAGGCGATTGCTTCCATTTCAGTGTGAAAAGTTTGAACTATACTAATAAGAATGCCGTAAGGTTGAGAAAAAGGTTTTGATGTGGAGGTAATAAAGTGGGGGAAATTGAACTCGCAACGGAGAACGACAGAGAGCAGATACTGGCTTTATATGAGATGCAAAAGGGCAGGGAGTTTTGTGCGTGGGATGAGGATTATCCGTCGAATGAAACGATTGACTTTGATCTGTCCAGAGATGCTCTGTTTATTATAAAAGAAGACAATAAGGTAATTGCTGCAATTTCTCTTGAAGTAGACGAAGCTGTGGATAGCCTGGAATGTTGGAATAAAGAACTTTTTCCCGGGGGAGAGCTTGCACGTGTTGCGGTGGATCCGTCTATGCAGGGTAAGGGAATTGCAAGAAAGCTGATGCAGCGCGGTATGGATGAACTCAAGGCGCGTGGCTACAAGAGCATCCATTTTCTTGTGAATAAGTACAATGTAAAAGCTATACGTTGCTACTCGGTTTTTGATTTTAATGTTGTCGGCGAATGCTTCATGTACGATCAGGACTTCCTGTGCTACGAGAAGGCGTTGTAATAGAAGGCTTAGAAGTTTCGGGATGTGTATGAAAAAAGGAGAACGGATGGCTTACAAGCAGGATAGTGAAAAAATCATAACTCTTGAAAATGCGACTAAAATATATGCCGGAAACACGGTGCTGGATGGCATTTCACTTTCGTTTGTCAGGGGGGAGTCTGTCGCATTTATTGGACACAACGGCTGCGGGAAAAGTACGATGTTAAAGGTGCTTGCAGGGCTTATCTCACTTAGCGGCGGGGCTGTGAATTATCATCAAAAACTCCGATTTTCATATGTACCCGAGAAATTTCCCGGAATGGAAATAGAGATGCTTGACTATTTAAATGGCATAGCCGCTATGGAAGGTGTGGACTCCGGAGAGGTGATGCATCTGATAAATGATTTCTTTTTGGAATCGATGATACATACAAGGCTTGATAAGCTTTCAAAGGGTAGCCTTCAAAAGGTAGGTGTCATTCAGGCTATTATTAAAAAGCACGATGTTCTTTTGCTTGATGAGCCTCTTTCAGGACAGGATACGGATTCGCAGGAGGTTTTCATAGCTAAGATAAATGAACTCAGAAAGCAGGGAGTTACTGTTTTCATGTCCTGCCATGAGCAGAGACTTGTTGATGAATTGTCGGATAAGGTTTATATGATAGACCGAGGAAAGCTTGTAGAGGCGTCAGCGGATGTGGCGAATGACAGGCCGAAAGTTGTAGGAGGGAGTGAGGTATGAAAACATTACTTAGCCTTTGCAATATAAGGCGCAAACTCCTTGCTAAAAATTCAGTCCTTGTTATCCCTACGGTTGCAACTGCGATTTTTATCGGAGCTATGTATTCCGTAACGCCTGTGTTTATCTGCAGCAGTTTTTTGATGTCGTCATTTTTTATCTACATCATTGGCGTATTTATTTCCATGACGCTCCAGGCAAAAGAAAATGATGTCTTTGAAGAAACGCTTCTTTTGCACTGCGAGTCCGGAAAAAGTTACTACCTTTCAAGAGAACTTATAATGTATGGAATTAACTGCATTTATACGCTGATATTGCTTGGATATCCGATTATAAGATATCTTTCGGACAACAATTTTTTCACAAGAAACATGACCGCTTTTGATGTGATATTCGGCGGCCTGATTATCTTTGTGAGCGGACTTGCAGGTATGGAAGTCGGGGACTTTTTTCATCCGAGAATTTTTACAAAGAGAAGAGATTCCATAATAGGAGCAATATTCGTGTCGGTTCTGGCGATATGCAAACTCGGACTGATTGACAATTATCCGATTCTTAAGGTGCCTTGCATACTTCTTCCGCCGATTATGGACAGCTTCAAGCTTGTGGGAGATTCTGATATATTCAGTCCTGCAGGTATGCTACTGATCTGCATTCATATGGTGGGCTATTTTCTGGTGGTTATGCTATTGAAAATCAAGTTATTGGGAATTAAGAAGTTCAGATTTTAATATATAGGAGGAAAAAGTCATGCCATTTATTTCAACAAAAACAAATGTAACAGTATCAAAAGAAAAAGAAGTTCAGCTCAAAGAGCGTCTTGGAAAGGCAATCTCAATCATCCCCGGAAAGAGCGAGAGCTGGCTCATGCTGGCCATTGAAGGTGATATTCCGATGTACTTCAGGGGAGATGATTCTGCATCTATCGCATTCATTGAGGTTAAGATTTACGGAAATGCATCTCCGGATACCTATGGGAAGATGACAAAGGAACTGACCGGAATATACGGCGACATTCTTGGGGTAGCGCCTGATCATATGTACATCCGCTATTTCGGATCGGATGATTGGGGATGGAACGGAAACAATTTCTGATAGAGAGTGAGGATGCTTAAGGAGCGCATTGTGCATGCGCTCCTTTTATTTTAATATAGTATCTATGTGAAAAAACTTTTGCGGAGGAGATGAAATGGGCGATATTGCAGCTATGAAAAAATTTGATGCGATAGTTTTTGATATGGACGGAGTCATCTTCGACTCCGAGAGAGCAACAATGTATTGTTGGATAGAGCTGGCTGAGAAGTACGGGATTGAAGGGATTGAGAAGCCTTATCTTGAGTGCACCGGCACAAATGATGCAAAGACAAGAGAAATTATGATGAACGCCTATGGACCGGATTTTCCTTATGATGAGTACGCGAAGGAAGCTTCGAAGATGTACCATGAAAAATATGATGGCGGAAGACTCCCGATGAAAAGCGGAGTTTTTGAGATTTTGGATTTTTTGAAGAATAATGGGAAAAAGATTGCCCTTGCATCATCAACCAGAAGGCAGACCGTAGTTAACCAGCTAAGGGATGCGAAAATTCTGGACTATTTTGATGAGATAGTTACGGGAGATATGGTTTCAAAGAGTAAGCCTGAGCCTGACATTTTTCTGCTCGCCTGTGAGAAAATAGGCGTCGCACCGGAAAATGCCTATGCGATCGAGGACTCCTTCAACGGCATAAGAGCCGCTCACAGAGGCGGGCTTCGGCCGATAATGGTTCCGGATCTTCTGCCTGCGGACGATGAGATGAAACAGCTTTCGGAAGCAGTGCTCGATAGTTTGAACGACGTGATTATTTATTTTTCTCAGAATTAGCCTTCCCCCTGGGGGGAAGGTGGCGCGAAGCGCCGGATGAGGGGAAGGAGGTTCCCATGAAAATCGGAATCTTATCCGATATACACAGCAATATAGTGGCCTTTAAGGAATGCATAAAGTATTTGGAGAAGGAAGGCTGCGATGAATATATTTTCCTTGGCGACTATGTGTCTGACACACCCTACACCAGGGAAACAATGGACTGTCTCTACGAGTTTATCGGCTCGCATACATGCCACCTTCTAAGGGGGAACAGAGAAGAGTACATGCTCGGGCAGCAGAAGGTACTAAAAGAAGGCAGGCGAGATCAGTTTTGGAGATACAATTCTGCAAGTGGGAATCTGCTTTTTACCTATGAACAATTGACTGATGAGGACCTGGATTTTTTCAGTAAATTACCAATTACTTTCGATTATGAAAAAAACGGCTATCCCACAATTAGGTGCTGTCACGGATCGCCGGTAAGTTCCAGGGAACTCATACAGCTTGGAAGTGATGAAGCAAGGTCCTGGCTCGATAAGATTCCGTGCGATTACATGATATGTGCGCACACCCATTTCCCCGGAGAATATGTTTACAAAGACAAGCATTATATGAACTCGGGATGCATCGGAATATCCATAAATGATGCAGGATTTGCTCAGTGCATGATCCTGGAGGACGAGCTATCTGATGGCAAAGTTGTATGGAAGCCGACATTTCTGAAGATACCTTATGACAATAAAAAAGTGGTTCACGACATGGTTTCATTTGGACTTCTTGAGAAAGGAAAATGGTTCATCAATTGCAACATCAAGATCCTTTTAACCGGAGAGGACCGCGCAGCGGAGATGGTAGCGCTGGCAGCAAAGCTCTCGGAGGAAGCCGGAGAACAGACCGTGTGGCCGGAGATTGACGAGAAGTATTTTGCACTTGCGGCAGAGGAATTTAATATTCCGGATTACCGGGAGGAGGCTTTATGAAAATAGTGACAGCCATAGATTCCTTTAAAGGGAGCATGTCCTCAATCGAGGCAGGAAATGCCTTTGCAAAAGGAGCGAGGAAAGTTGATCCAGACATAGAAGTTATAGTCAGACCTCTTGCGGATGGCGGCGAAGGAACTGTGGACGCCCTTATAGAAGGCATGAACGGACAGCGGATATCAGTGACTGTGTCAGGACCTTTAGGTAAACCAGTCATTTGCGATTACGGAATTATAAGTGAGAAAAAGCTGGCAGTAATTGAAATGAGCGGAGCAGCAGGCATTACGCTGCTTTCAGAGAGTGAGCTGAGTCCGCTTGATACTACGACCTACGGCGTCGGAGAAGTGATAAGAGATGCAATCGGCAAGGGATGCAGGAGATTCATAGTCGGAATCGGCGGAAGCGCCACAAACGACGGAGGAACAGGAATGCTTTCAGCCCTTGGCTACGAATTTCTTGATAAAAAAGGAGAGCCGATAGCCCTCGGAGCAAAGGGCCTTAAAGACCTTGCAGAAATTTCGGATGAGCATGTACTTCCGGAACTTAAGGACTGCGAATTTCTGGTTGCCTGTGATGTGAAAAATCCGCTATGCGGACCAAACGGCTGCAGTGCAATATACGGACCTCAGAAGGGTGCAACCCCTGAGATGATAGGGGATATGGACAAGTGGCTTGAGAACTATGCAAGGTTGGCTATGGCAAAATACCCTGCAGATGCTAAGTGTCAGGGGACTAGTGCAGATGCTGAATATCCTGGGACCGGAGCAGCCGGCGGAATGGGCTTTGCCTTTCTTGTTTTTACAAATGCTACGCTGAAGCCCGGAATTGAGCTTGTTCTGGAGGAGACGAAGCTTGCGGAATATATAAAAGATGCAGACCTCGTCGTAACAGGTGAGGGCATGCTCGATGCGCAGACAGCGATGGGAAAGGCACCTGTCGGTGTGGCAGCGCTTGCAAAAAAATACGGTAAGACTGTGATCGCCTTTGCGGGCGGTGTTACAGAGGACGCCGCTGCCTGCAACAAAGCCGGAATTGATGCCTATTTTCCTATAGTCAGAGGTGTCACGACGCTTGAAGAAGCAATGCAGAAAGAGACTGCCATGAAGAATATGGAAGCTGCGGCTAAGCAGGTGATATCACTTTATGAGGTAAGTACGCGTTGCAAGGTGATTTCGCGTTAGGTTTGATGGTGACTTTGAGGTATACTTCTGCGAAATCGAGATAAATGTAAAAAGCACAGAAGGTGATTTGATGATTATTATGAGTGTATCTGTGTTTTGAAGAAAACTGGGAAAAACACAGACGTTGCTCTAGAGGACTATCTGTGAAACAGAAAGAAATTTTAAAAACACAGAAGCTGTCCTATAAAGCATCTGTGAAATGGAAAGAAAAGTAAAAAACACAGATACTATCCCCAAAACGCATCTGTGAAATGAAAAGAAAAGCTAAAAGCGCAGAAAACACCACTAAAGAAGAATAAGCACATAAGCACGCAAGGTGGGGAGGACATGAAAGCATCAGCATTTTGGCCGCTTATGCGGTTTGGAGTAAAGACAGTATTATTTAAGAAAAAGGATCCAATCCTGGGGACGGTTATAGTTACAGATAAGTGCAACTTAAAGTGCAAGCACTGCTCGGTAAACAACATAACGGCGGTGATGCATCCCTATGAACAGATAAAAGGTGAGATGAAGCAGCTCTTTGATATGGGCGTAAAAATCCTCTTTTTCTGCGGAGGCGAGACCTTTATCTGGAGAGATGGCGATAGGACTATAAAAGACCTTGTTCATGAAGCTAAAGCCATGGGTTTTCTCATAGTAAATGTGGTTACGAATGGGACATTTCCGATTGATCTTCCGGAGGCGGACCTGATACTGCTAAGTCTTGACGGAGACAGGGAGAGACATAACGCGGTCAGAGGCGACACCTACGATACCATCATGGAGAATATTAAAAATGCGACTTCGGACAACATCTGTTTTTACATGGCGGTCAATCAGATAAATAAGGATGCTATTCGAGACGTCTGCTATACAGCAAGAGACATGAAAAATGTCCGTGCAGTGTCCTTCAATTTCCATACGCCCTATCCCGATACGAGGGAGCTTGCGCTGTCTAAGGAAGAGAAGGCTAAGTGCTGCGAGGTTATATCGCAGATGATGGATGAGGGAGTTCCGGTCTTTAATTTAAAGAGCGCATTTCCGTACGTCATAAACAACAGCTTTCCCACACCCTGTGCGCAGTGCCTTGTAATCGAAAACGGCAAGATATCAGTGTGCGGACGATGCATCGATGTGCCCGGACTTTGCGATGAGTGCGGCTACTTCTTCGTTGCCGAGTACACACTTTTGTTTGGCGGCAACTTAAGAGTTATTTTTGAGATGTTTAGAACTTACTTGAAATACGTGTAATAGGATTTTATATGAGCTTTAAAACTGAACTTACAAGGATGTGGTTTACCAGAAGTCTTGAACCATTTACTTTTACCAATGAATACGACAACGAACTGGATTACGGAAAAGCCGAGCAATTGGGGCTCTACGTGCACATTCCGTTTTGCAGATCCATTTGCAACTTCTGTCCCTACTGCAAAGAGATTTATGATGAGAACAAAATGAGTGAGTACATAGATGCTCTCATCAAAGAGATACATCTTGTGGGCAGCAGGTATAAGGAAAAGAAGACAGTGACCAGCCTCTATTTCGGAGGTGGAACACCCGCGCTCGCAGCAGACAGAATTGGCGACATAATAGGTGCTCTTAAGGAGCACTTCGTAATAACGGACGGAATTGGCTTAGAACTTCATCCGGATAATGTAGAACCTCAAACGCTAAGAAAATTGAAGGAAGCCGGTGTCACAAGAATCAGCATAGGAATACAATCCTTTCTGGAAAAATACGGCAGCGTACTTGGAAGAAAAAGCATTGATATAGATGCAATGAACAGGGCTCTGGACGAGGTGCCCTTTGATACTGTTTCCATGGACCTTATTTTTGCACTTCCCGGGCAGACAATAGAAGATTTGAAGTCAGATATAGATAAGGCCTTTGAGACCGGAGCCAATCATGTGGCAGTCTATCCCTTCATTGATTTTACCTTCACGAAAAGTCCGGTCAAGGCGATGCCCAAGCGGCAAAAGCGAGAACTCATGGATGAGATGACTGAGTATTTCGAGGAAAAGGGATTTTACAGGAGCTCTATCTGGACCTTTTCCACTAAGGAGGAAGCGAAGTATTCATCTATGACCAGGGAGAATTTCCTTGGCTTTGGATGCTCTGCAACAACTCTTCTAAAGGACAGCTTCAAGGTTAATACCTTTTCAACTAAAGAGTACTGCAAGCGCATAACAGAGGGAAAACTTCCGACTTCATTGACCATCCGTTTCAGGAAAAGACAGCGCATGGTCTATTACCTGTTCTGGACATCATATAGCACAAGAGTGAATATAAGGGATTTTGAGGATTTCTTCGGAGTGCCTTTAAAGAAAATGTATGGCTTTGAAATTTTCATGGCGAAGCTATTCGGATATATTACTGAGGAAAATGGTATGCTGACGCTGACAAAAAAAGGCGCCTTCTATTTCCATTATTATGAAAACTACTACACGCTTTCCTACATCGATAAGATGTGGGGACTTATGCGAAAAGAGGCATTCCCTACGGGGATGAAGTTGTAAGCACTGATAAAATGCCGGGCAGGCTGTGCTTCCACAAAGAATAAATGAGGACAACAATATGGAACAACATAAGAGAAGAGTTCATTACTCCGGGAAGTATCCCAGGAAATTCGAAGAAAAATATAAGGAGCAAAATCCGGAGAAGTATGCGGATACGGTTGCTCATGTAATTTCAAAGGGTTCGACTCCCGCGGGGATGCATATCTCCATCATGGTGAAGGAGATTCTTGAGGTGCTGAACATTCAGCCGGGTGAGCAGGGACTTGACTGCACGCTCGGGTATGGCGGTCACACCAGGAAGATGCTGGAGCAGCTCCAAGGAAAAGGCTGTGTCTACGGACTTGATGTCGATCCTATTGAGTCGAAGAAGACAGTGGAGAGACTTCGCACAGCAGGCTTTGATGAAAACCTGTTTAAATTCAAACTCACCAATTTTGCCAACATTGATGAAGTCTGCAAAGAAGCCGGGAAGTTTGACTTTGTACTGGCGGACCTCGGTGTTTCTTCCATGCAGATAGATGACCCCAAGAGGGGATTTTCCTACAAGATTGAAGGCCCGCTTGACCTGCGACTCGATCCGAATCACGGACAATCCGCAGCAGAGAGACTTCACAGCATAACAAGAGATGAATTTGTGGGCATGCTTGCCACGAACTCCGACGAACCTTACGCGGAGGAGATTGCTGACAAGGTCTTTAACCTTATGAAAAAAGGCGATCCCATGGATACAACTTCAGCCCTCAAAGCTGCGATAGAATCCGCTCTGTGGAAGGTACCAAAGGAAGAGAAAAACGATGCGATAAAAAAGAGCTGTGCCAGAGTATTTCAGGCGCTTCGAATAGATGTGAATTCGGAATTTGAGGTGCTCTATGCATTCCTGGAAAAGCTTCCAAATATCCTTAATCCCGGTGGAAGAGTGGCGGTTCTGACTTTTCACTCAGGAGAGGACAGACTTGTGAAGCAGTCCTTCAAAGCTCTCTTCAAGGAAGGAGTCTACAGCGATATCTCCAGGGATGTCACAAGACCTTCACCGGAGGAACAAAGACTCAATCCACGCAGTAAATCCACAAAACTGAGGTGGGCTGTTAAGGCGTGAAGCATGATTTGAAGATTTTTACGGAGAGATTATTCCTCATTTATAGAAGGTAGCCAAGAAAATGCTAAAATTCATGAAATCTTGGTAAGGTAAAAGTCAACCTGTACCAAAATAAGAAACAAATAGTAGATATATTGGTACGGCAAAAACTAAATTGAACCAAGATAAGCAGGATAATATAGATATCTAGGTACGGTAAAAAAGATTCCGTGCCAAGATAAGAAATAAATCGCAGATATCTTGGTATAACAGAAAAGATATGGTACCAAGAAACAAGTAAAAACCAAGAAATCTTGGTGATAGAAAACAGAAAGAATACCAAAAAAAGGTAAAACCTAGAAAATCTTGGTAGATGAAAGACGACCTGGTGAATCTATGATGAAGATGGCCCAAGCGCAACATCTATAAAAAAACAAATAGCATATATTTCTCTATTATTTCCCCCTGAACTCGATTGGGGTGACACCGAAGCTTTTCTTGAAAAGCCTGGTGAAATAAGAGTAATTGTCGTAGCCGACGTACTGTGCAATGTCGTGAATAGGATAGTCCGATTCGGTAAGCAGCTCCTTTGCAAGGGACAGGCGCTTTTCAATCACATAATTTTTGTAGCTCATGCCGGTCTCCTTCTTGAAGATTTTGGTTATGTAATCAGGATCGAAGAAGAACATGACTGAGAGCTGCTCGCGGCTTATTTCCTCACGAAAATGATCATCGACATACTTAAGAAGCGCCTTGATATTGGATTCGTTTTCGGAGGCATCGGTAGGAATCTCGGGAATTGTGGGACCGGCTTCGGAAAATGCTTCCCTGAGATCCCTGGTTTCCTGCAAGGATTCGGCTTCCTTCAGCGCTTTCTTTATGATCCTTGTGAGTTCTGCGTAGTCGATGGGCTTCAGGAAATAGTGGAAGCTCTTCAGCTCGATGGCTTTTTGCGCATAAGTAAAATCGGCATAATTTGTCAGGAAAATTGTGGGCACGGGATTTCCCTGCTCGCGAAGAAAATTCAGCAGATCAAGACCTGAACCGTGTGGCATATCTATGTCACTAAGGAGCAGGTCTATATTATTATTCGCCATAATTTCTTTGGCGGTATTTATGTTGCCGGCGGTGAAAACCTCGGTTATTCCAAGGCTTTCCCAGGCTATTCCTTTTTGCAATGCCGCAATAACAAAGCGGTCATCGTCTACCAGCAGAACTTGCATTATTCATAATTCCTTTCAAAAACGGAAGACCAACTTTCACGACACCTCCGCCTAATTCATCATTTTCCAAAGTGAACTCAAATCTATCCTCATAGAGAAGCTTAAGTCTTCTGATGCAGTTGGAGATTCCTATATGGGTGCCGTCATCTGTGGTCAGGTACTCACCTGCTCTGATTTTTTCTATAACTTCCAAAGGGAATCCCTGACCGTTATCTCTTATACAGATCTCAATGTAATCCTCATCGTTTCTGACATAGTCATGTCCCGTGATGGAGATCTTCAGAGAGTCGTCGGAGGGCTCCGCGTACTTGATGATATTTTCCACAAAAGTAATCAGAAGGAGCGGCGGAATCATCACGTCCATATCCTTTTCATCAATGTCGCAGCTATAATCGATGTCCTCCGAAAGGCGCATCATCTGGATATCAAGATAATCCTCAGCGTGCGCAATCTCACTGCTAAGCGGCACATAATCCTTGTCCGCCTGGAATAAATACCTGAAGTACTTAGATGTGAACTGCAGCATTTTCCTGGCTGCCGAGGCATCTCCGAGACTCAGCATACTGTCTATCGTCGTCAGGCAGTTTAAATAAAAGTGTGGTTTTATCTGTTGCTGCAGGAAAAGGATCCTGAATTTATTCTGATCAAGCTCAGCTTCGTATATGTTTATTCGAAGTCTTGTTATTTCGTGAACGAGGCTTTTAAACTGGTCATTTATCTGGTTGAGCTCCTGCATCTTGCTGTCTGTCAGATCGAGACTTGCGGACTCTGCGTCGGAGAGGGAATCCATTTTTGACAGATTACTTGAAAAAATCTTGATCGGAAGAATCACCCTCTTATAGGTTACAAGTATGTAGCCTCCCATAATTAAACTAAGAGCCAGAGCGGTCAGGACGACCAGGAACTGAAGAAGGAATATCTTACCGTAGTTGCCTAGCATGTCCGAATCGATAACCAGCGTAAAGGGAAGACCGGCGTCCTCGCCTCGAAAATAGAGCCTGTTGTAGTAATAACCGATAAGCCCTTCGGGGCTCTTTGCGCTCTGATAGTAAGTATTTCCCGCAAGATCCTGGAAGGTGATATTGCCGTGTGATCCAAGATTGATTGTGAAGAGCGGAGACAATATATCATCAATGGAAACCAGCGAGATGAAGGTCCTATGTTTATAGGTGACCAGATAGTACAGATAAGTCTTTCCGTCTATGACACTTGGAATCCATGAAAAACGGTCGCCGCTGACCGGTTTTTCGACATCATCAATTACCTTCTTTTTTATCTTCTTATAGGTCTCATAGTTCACTGTAAGTTCCGAGGCATTTATGAAAATATCGCCCTCATCCCAGTAGAAAAAGTACATATATTCCGAGCCTGTGGAATATTGCATATCACTTACACGAAGGCGCAGATCATTACCCGCCTGCCTGAAGTCGCCCATGTGCTTCTCCGAAGAGAAGGCATCAAGAATGGGATCGTGCACGACTGTCCATTGGACGAAGTGCGCGATGGCATCAAGCCGGTGGCTTAGATCATTCTGATAAATTGTTATGGCATTTTCCAGTGCGAGATTGTTCTGTCTTCTTATTTCCCAAAAAGAGTAGCCGCTTATGAACACAAAAATAATGACTACAGGGATAGCTGTCCAAAGTGTTTTCCTTAAAATCTGCACCACCGGATAGCCCATATTTCTTCTTTTCGTTTTCATAGCTTAATTATAAGTAAAAGATTTAGATTGCACC
Source organism: Butyrivibrio sp. ob235 (assembly GCF_900109475.1). Taxonomy (NCBI): domain Bacteria; kingdom Bacillati; phylum Bacillota; class Clostridia; order Lachnospirales; family Lachnospiraceae; genus Butyrivibrio; species Butyrivibrio sp. ob235. Next base: position 26,792 of record NZ_FOBE01000033.1, on the reverse strand, counting down.
ACATTAAATCGTTTCCTGTTCGGAAAAGTGCTATCCATAAATCTGAAAAGTGCTATTTTTTGATTTTTGAAAAATATAACATTTAGCACGTAAGGAGAAACGACATGAAAGAAAAAACACTTAAGAATTTCAAAAAATACTATCAACTTTATCTGTTACTTGTGCCGTCGGCGATTTTGCTTTTTTGCTTTGCTTACCTTCCGATGGTCGGAATTGTAATCGCTTTTCAGAACTACTCGCCGGCACTCGGAATTTTACACAGCCCCTTCGTGGGAATGAAAAATTTTATACAGTACTTTAAGTCCTATCAGTTTGGGGTGACTATAAAGAACACGCTGTTGCTAAGTCTGTACAGCATAGCGGTGGGATTTCCCCTTCCGATTCTGCTGGCACTTATGTGTAACCAGATGAAGACAAAGATGTTCAAGAAGGTCTTCCAGGTAATCACCTACCTTCCGCACTTTATATCAACCATGGTTATGTGCGGATTGGTGCTGATCTTCTTATCACCCAGCAACGGACTGTTTGCCAATCTGTGGAGGCTCTTCGGTCAGGAATTTCCGAATGTGATGTCAAGCGCGGCAAGCTTCAAGCACGTATATGTGTGGAGCGACATCTGGCAGCACCTTGGATGGGACAGCATCATATATCTGGCAGCTCTCGCAGGAATAGACCCCACTTATTACGAAGCTGCGACCGTGGATGGTGCGAGCACCCTTCAGAAAATCAGATACATCGATATTCCGATGATCATGCCGACAGCGATGGTGCTCCTTATCATGAGAGCTGGCAGTATCTTAGGCATAGGCTTTGAAAAGGTGTTCCTTCTTCAGAATGTTCAGAACATCATGAGCAGTGAGATCATCTCAACTTACGTATATAAGATGGGTATGCAGAGCATGCAGTACAGCCTCTCCACAGCGATCGGTCTGTTCAATACGGTAGTTAATGTGATAGTTCTCTTGCTCGTGAATTTCATGGCAAGGAAGTTGACAGACAGTAGTCTGTTTTGACAATGCCTTCTCCCAATGGGAGAAGGTGGCGCGAAGCGCCGGATGAGGGGAATGAAAAGGAGAAATAAATCTATGGAAAACATACTTAAATTCGAGACCTCCCGGATGGAAATAAAAAAGCGTAGTAAATTTTCCGGAGACAACCTGGTAAACGTCATTTTTCATCTGATTGCGGTCCTCATGATAATCGCGGTAATGTATCCGCTCTGGTTTGTCATAATCGCATCCTTCAGTAATCCCGCGGATGTGGCAAACGGTAAGGTCTGGTTATGGCCAAAAGTTATAGATGTAAGGGGATACCAAAAGCTTTTCGAACAGAGCCAGATTTGGAAAAGTTATTGGAACACCATTATATATACCCTCACCGGTACTTTGGTTTCGTTGTTCGTTAATATAACGGCCGGTTACGCTATGTCAAGAAAAGACCTGCCCGGTAGAAAATGGATAAATACTTTCTACCTGATCCCTATGTTTGTAAGCGGCGGTCTGATTCCAACCTACCTTGTAGTGAAGCAGTTTGGACTTCTTGATTCATTCTTCGTAATGGTGATTCCATTTGCGGTATCCACTTACAACATAATAGTTGCGAGAACTTTCTTTCAAAACTCGTTGCCGGAATCCCTCTGGGAAGCGGCACAAATAGATGGCTGCAGCACCATGAGATATTTTGTTCAGTTTGCAGTGCCCCTTTCAAAAGCAGTGATTGCCGTAGTCGGACTTTGGACCGCGGTAGGACTTTGGAACTCATGGTTTAATGCACTGATTTATCTGCAAAATGAAGATCTCATTCCGCTGCAGCTCCTCCTTCGAAGAATTCTCATTTCCAATGAGTCCTTGCTGGGAGCGGCGACGGGAACAATGGCTCAGGAGCTGAGGCAGCTCTCTGACATGATGAAATATGCTTCAATTGTGGTTTCTACATTGCCTATCATGGCCCTTTATCCTTTCTTGCAGAAATACTTCAACCAGGGCGTGATGATAGGAGCAGTGAAGGGATAAATAACTAATTACTTTAGCGACATTTGTTCAGCAAAGTAATAAAATATTTTTAAGGAAAAAAGGAGAGAAATATGAAAAAGACGGCATTGATGACAGCAGGCATTCTTGCACTTAGTGCACTTGTATCGGCATGCGGACAGAGCAAGGCTGCAACTGACACTGCAGACATTGCACAGACTGAAACACCCAAGAGCGCAGAGGCCGGCTCTTATGAGGTTGCTACAGTAAGATGGGCAGACTGGGGAGAGGACTACCACACAGGTTTTCCGGATGAGGCTGCCAAAGAGGCAGGAATTTCCATAACCTGGGATACAATCCTCAATTCTGACTGGGCTGATAAGAAGGCTGTACTTCTTGCAGGCGGCGACCTTCCGGATGCGTTTATGGGATCCATCTGCTTTTCAGAGTCTGATGTCCTGACAAATACGGGATCCTTTATCGCACTTGACGACTATATCGATGAGTATATGCCTAACTTCAAGAGCATCATCGAGAGTGATCCTACTATGAAAGCTCTTGCAACTTCAGCGGACGGACATATCTATGGACTTCCTTCCAAGAAGCCCTGCAGACCTACTGTCGCAAACCAGATGTTTATAAATAAGAAGTGGCTTGATAACCTTGGACTCGAGGTTCCCACAACCTATGAGGAGTTTGAAAAGGTTCTTACAGCATTCAAGGAGCAGGATGCCAACGGCAACGGTGACCCTAACGATGAGATTCCTTTCGGTCAGGGTTATGCTGATTCGGTAATGTTCTTCTGCCTTCCCTTCGGTACAACAATCGGAGCAGACGGCACATACATGATGGCAATTCAGGACGGCGAGCCTGTATATCTTCCTGTGACAGAAGGCTACAAGGAAGGCATCGAGTGGATGCACAGCTGCTTTGAAAAAGGGCTCATTGACCCTGAGCTTTTCACCGAGGATTCTTCCATGCGTGACGCGAAGCTCATGAATGAGACCCCCATCGTAGGCGCAGCTCCCGGCTGGACAGCTGACTCTACCTTCGGCGCAAATTCCGACCAGTACGTTGCACTTCCCGCTCTTAAGGGACCTTCAGGTGAAAGCTACATCTCTGCTGATCCCGAGCACTGGAACTACAGCAGATACGAGTTTGTTGTAACATCATCCTGTGAAAATCCCGGAGCACTCCTTTCATGGGTGGATAAGTTCTACACAGAGGACGCTTCAATCCAGAACTTCTATGGCTCCTTCGGAGTTGGTGTTGAGAAGAATGACGCCGATGGAACATACACTGTTCTTGAGCCTCAGGACGGAAACTCTGCAGACACCTTCGCATGGATTCAGTCACTTCGCGACTTCGGTCCCAAGTATGTAGCAGACGGTTTCAACGATAAGGTTTCCTACGCGGCAGAAAACGGTGATGCAAGTAAGCTTGCACTTGATAAGGAACTCGGAAAATATGCTAAGGAAGCATTCCCTAACGTAAGCTACACAAATGACCAGCTCACCACACTTGCAACTCTTTTCACAGACCTTGATTCTTATGTTACATCCAACCAGGCAACCTGGGTAACAGAAGGCGGAATTGAAGAGCAGTGGGATAGTTACATCAAGACCCTTGAGACCATGGGCTATAACGACTTCATTCAGATTCAGAAGGACGCCTATAACACATATAACGCAAACAAATAAAAAGCAAGAAGGACAAGTATGAAAACATTTAATTTTAACCCACTTTGTCCGACCGAAAACATACTTCTTGGAGCAAACTATCGCATTAGCATTTTGACGGATAGCTTGCTCCGTCTTGAGTATGAAAAAGACGGACATTTTACAGACAACGCAACGCAGGTTGTACTTAACAGAGACTTCCCGAAGGCAGAATTCGAAGTCCTTGAAGACAACGAAGAGAAGCTGATCTTCATAACGAAGAAACTGAAAGTCACATATGACAAAAAGGATTTCACACCTAGAGGTTTACAGATAGAGCTCTTTGGAACGATGAAATCCGGCTCTGATATCCCTGAAAAAAATGGTGATGACAGCAATCAGGAGAATAATTCTGAAGTAAATAACGTCATCTGGAACTACGGAGAGAACGGCAGAAATCTCTTCGGGACCGTGAGAACGTTGGATGAAACCAACGGAGTGGTTCTGTATGAAAAGGGCCTGTTTTCACGTGAAGGCTACGCCTGGTTCGATGATGGCGAAAGCTGCGAGCTGTCCGGCGAGGACATTTTCGATAGAGAGCATCCGGAGAAGGATGTCTACTTCTGGGGCTACGGCACGAGATTCAAGGAAGCTCTGAAGGACTTCTATCACCTTTGCGGAAAGGCGCCCATGATCCCCAGATATGCGCTTGGAAACTGGTGGAGCAAATACGAGAAGTATACGGAGCAGAGCTACCTGGATCTCATGGATAAGTTCGATGAGGAGAATGTTCCGATCACAGTGGCCGTAATCGACATGGACTGGCATCTCACCGAGATTGATCCTAAGTACGGAACCGGCTGGACGGGCTATACCTGGAACAAGGAATACTTCCCGGATTACAGGAGATTCCTGTCAGAACTTCACAGAAGAGGAAAAGCTGTTACCTTGAACTTACATCCCGCGGATGGAATAAGAGCTTTCGAGTCGATGTACGAGAAGGTTGCAACCCGCATGGGCATTGATCCGGAATCAGAAAAACCGGTGGAGTTCGATCTTATGAACAAGGACTTCGTGGACGCCTATTTTGAGGATGTTATGCAGCCCTATGAAGAGGACGGCGTGGACTTCTGGTGGATTGACTGGCAGCAGGGGACCAAGGCTAAGTCGGGAAGTGTGGATCCTTTGTGGATTCTCAATCACTACCACTTCCTTGATCAGCTCCGCAGAGATAAAAGAGCTATGATCTTCTCTCGTTTTGCGGGAATAGGAAGCCACAGATATCCTATTGGATTCTCGGGAGATACCTGTGCAACTTGGGTCAGCCTTGATATTCAGCCGTTTTTCACATCGACTGCTTCAAATGTGGGCTATGGCTGGTGGAGTCATGATATCGGAGGACATATGCACGGTGAGGAGGACACGGAGAGGACCTGCAGATGGATTCAGTTCGGAGTCTTTTCACCAATAATGAGACTTCACAGCTCCTGCAATCCGTTCTTCTTCAAGGAGCCCTGGAACCTTCCTCAGCCCATGAGGAGCGTAGTCGGGGACTTCATGAGACTAAGGCACAGGATGATTCCGTATCTCTATACGGCGAACTACAATGCATATAAAAATGACGAACCGCTGATGCAGCCACTTTACTACGGAAGCCCCGAAAACGAAAAGGCGTATCGTTCCAGAAACGGTTACTACTTTGGAAGTGAACTGGCAGTTTATCCCATTACGAGCCCGCTTGATGACGAGCTTCAGATGGGTGAGGTACTTGCTTTTATCCCTGAGGGTAGATGGATAGATATTTTTAATGGCAATGTCTACGAGGGTGACAAGCTAAGAAAGCTCTACAGACCTATCGAGCAGATTCCTGTGCTTGTTAAAGCCGGCGGTATTGTTCCGATGGCGGATGAGATCACTTCGGACGTAAATAAGCTTCCCGAAAAGCTTAGAATTTACCTCGGCGTCGGCGCAGACGGAAGTTACACACTTTTTGAAGACGACGGACTCACTAACGGATACATGAAGGATGAGGGAGTTTTCACAAAGATAACTCAGACCTATGACCATGAAAAGAGAGAACTCTGCGTTGAAATCAGCGGAGCTGAAGGGATGACAAGCTTCCTTCCCGAGCAGAGAGAATTTACGCTTGTGCTCTGCGGGGTAGAGGATGGCGTAATGCTTGAAGGCTCTGAAGAGAATAACGGAACTGATGCTCAGCAGACTTTGGACTATGATGAAGATAAAAAGCAGGCGATTGTTTCTCTCGGAAAAGTCATTGCTGCAGAGAGAACAAAGCTTGTTATAAAGAATGTTGTTCTAAGCTCCAACGCCAGAGAAAAAGAAGTGTTTAAGCTTCTTAAGAGATGCAAGTTCAGCTATGACATGAAACAGCGAATTTACGACAGTTTCTTGCAGGGTGGCCTCAGATTCGAGGAAGAGATAAGAAATATTGATATCTCTGAAAAGATGAAGGATGCACTTGTAGAGATAATTGTTTAAGGTATTTATAGAGATAATTGTTTAAGGCACTTATAGGAGAAGATTTGTTGTTTGGGATTTTTTGTTGAACAACAAAAGAATAATAAATGTCTGTTTTGTTGTCTTGGAATTTTAGGTAAACAATAAAAGTGCAAAAAGGTAGCTGATTTGTTGTGAGGATAATTTCAGAAGACAACAAATATAGCAGAATTCACAGGATTTGTTGCAAGGATTAATTCTACGTACAATAAAATAAAAAGATTCCCAAGAATTTGTTGCAATACAATGCATCCCCAAACAACAAAAATAGTAGATCATGTAGAATTTATTGTATAGATATGTAATAGACATGTTTTAAGGCCGCTGCAAAACGCAGCGGCCTCAATATTATTATGCAGAAAGCTCTGTAGCTTCAACCTGCTCATCCTTTACGGAAAGCTTCTTGTAAGTGAAAACAGTAAGTGCCATAAATATTGCACAAACAACTACAGCTTCAACCATGCTGAGAGGTCTTCCGAGAACTGAAGGGATTGCAACAGCAACAGTATTGTTGATAATGTGAATAATAATTGCAGGAATTACTGAATTAAACTTATAAGCAACGAAAGCAAGTGCAAGGCCAATGGGAAGTGCATATAAGCTCTGCATGGGATTCATGTGCATGATAGCGAACATAAGCGCAGAGAGGATGACACATCCTACAATTGCAAAGGCCTTTTTAGAACTCTTGAGCATTACTCCTCTAAAGGCCAATTCCTCAGCGATAGGTGCAAACAGTGCGACTGTGAGTACTGCTACAATTTGATTTCCGCCTGTTACAAGCCCCATCAGCTGACTGAATAACTCAGAACTTCCGGGAATAAGAACTGTAGTAATTTTGGAAATGATTAAATCAAATGTATAGAAACCAAGTGAGATGCATACAAGAAATGCGATAGCATTTACATTTGAGATCTTTTTAAGACCTGATTCATAGGTTCCAAGCTTCTGATCTTTCTTAACGGATCCGAGATAGTACCAGAGACCGAATATTACGATGCATGCAATCTCACCAACGAACTGTAATACTGTTAAGATTCCGGAAATGTATTCCATGTATTCTTCATTAGTTGCAAAGGCTTCGCCGGTCTGTGCATAATGTAATGCAGATGCTCCAACAGTTCCGACAGCACCTATGATTGCCTGGATTCCTATAAAGAGCAGCATAATTCCGATTGCTGCCAATATTGCTTTTGCTTTACTTCCTTTTGTTGTTTTCATACTCTTTCTCCTTTTTTCACATAAAATTATAGTTTAATAAAATACATAAAAAAACTTCAATCGTACGGGCGATTCCGTATCGCGTTTTCTGTCGTTCCCTTGCCCGATGAAAACATGATAATTCGGAATCATTTCCTCAGATTGAAGTAAATCTTAACGTAACCTTATTTTTACATTATTTGTTTATTTATCAGATAATTCTATTCGCTTTGAGAAGGAATATCTGACTCATCCTTATGTGAAAAAGGCAATCTTCTGTAAAAGAAAATTGAAAGCCCAAGGAATATTACAACAAAGCATGCACTTATAGCAGGAGGAAGCTCCTTTTTTAGGATTTCATTCAGTATTACCGCGCCTGCATTGTTTATAATACCTATCATCATACCGGGGATTGCAGAATTGAATTTGTAGGAAACAAACATCATAACAAGGCTAAAGGGAATTCCATATATCGATTGCACAGGGTTGAGCATTATAATTGCAAGCAGTATGGAAGGTATGATTATGCATCCGGCTATTCCAAAAGTTTTCTTTAAATTCTGCATCATAATGCCCGGGAAGGCAAACGCAGTTCCCATAGAGGATAATAAAATCATTGAAATCAGATTTATGGGGGTTGGGTCAGAAACACCTGCCATTATACGGTAGAAATATTCACCGCTTTCGGGAGAAAGCATCATTACCAGATCAGCAACATGTCTGTCAAAAAGACCGATTGTAAGCGCTGAAAAAACAATAAAACCTATGGCATTGATATTGCAGATTTTATCAAGGCAAGGCACATAAGTTCCGGCAAGTTGATCTTTTTTTACATATCCCAGATAGTACCAAATTCCAAAAAGAATTGTACCTATCAGATTGGAAACAAATACCATTATTGGCTGATATGACATCACAAAAGCAGTCAGGGCTTCATTATCCATACTCTCACGTGGGACAGAAACGGAGATAATTATACTGGCAATTATTGATACCACCAATTGAATCAACAGGTAAAGGAGCGCTATACCTACTGCTCCAAATACTGTTTTTACCTTGTTTTCCTTTTTTGTTTCCATAATTCTTTTACCTCTCTAAATCCTTTTTCAAGGGTAAAGTTACTACAAAGCTTTTGTAGCCATCATCCGTGTTTTCAATGTATTCAAGACTTCCGCCATGAAGCTCGGCAATTCTTTTTGCTACTGACAATCCAAGTCCGCTGCCACCGCTTTTCCCCTTCTTGTAGGGTTCAAAGATATGGTCCTTTAAGTCATCCTGCAGAAACGGGCCATTATCTGAAAAGCTGATAACAACATCGTTTTCTTCCTTTACCGATATCTTAAGGGTAGTATTCTCAGGGTTGTGTCTGATGGCGTTATTTATCAGATTTGTAAAGATACGTTTCATCTGTTCTGTGTCATAGCTGCAGATAACTTTGTCCGGTATATCGGGTTCAAGAATGATTTTCCTGTCTTCAAATCTGTAGAACATATCTGCAAGAATCCCGCGAAGGAGCCCTGAGATATTGCCTTCTTCGGGAAAAATCTTATAGTCGGTACTTCCGTATTTTGCGTACTCAAGCATGTCCTCCAATTGGACATTGGCTGCCCTTATTTGCTGCTCGATGATAGTCAGATAATGGTTTCGCTCATCCTCTGGAATATCCTTTTCCTTGAGGAGCCTGGCATAGCCCATTACCATAGTCATGGGAGTCTTCAGATCGTGAGCGATACCTGCATATAACTGCCTGTTTTGTTCCTCGTTTTGCTCTCTGATGTTCTGAGCCTCTTTTAATTTCAAAACCATGTTATTGAAGGCTTCTTCCATCTCTGCGAATTCAAAACTGTCCTTTACTTCCATCTGAACATCGAGATTCCCTGAACTTACCAGATTCATGTTGTCCGCAATTTTTCTGGCGGGATCCGAAATGTTTTTCTCCAGAATATTGGAGAGAAACCAGAAGAGAAGATAGGTCACAATCATACTGGCTAGAGTGATCTGAGTACTCAGATCATTAGGAACTCCCTGGTTATCGTATATATTGTTTATGACCCCTGTCAGGAAATCCTTGATCTTATCCAGAAATAATATAAGTAAAAAAACGTAAGCCAGAATAAGTATCAGAAATGTTTGCAGCTTTCTTTTGTATCTCAGTCTCATTTTTCTTCCATCCGATATCCAAGTCCTCTGATGGTGTGAATATAATCATTTTCCCCGTCAGAGATCTTAGCTCTAAGTTTACTTATGGCGACCATGATGCTGTTATCATCCGGGAACTTATCACTGTCCCATGCTGCCTCATATATCTGATCCTTGGTGAGAACCTGCCCGATATTACTCATGAAAAATTCGGTCATCCTGTATTCAAGAGCTGTAAGCTCCACGGATTCATCATTTTTATAAAGACGTTTCAGACCGGGATTCAGTCTCAGAGATCCGCAAATAAGCTCTTTTCCTTCCTCCTGACGATCGTAGCCGTAGCATCTTCTGAGCGTAGACAGCACTCTTGCAGCAACCTCCATGGGATCGAAGGGCTTTACGATATAATCATCCGCTCCAAGATTAAGGCCCTTTATTCTGTCAAGAACATCGCCCTTGGCAGTGAGAAACAGAACCGGCACGTTGCTTTCTTTTCTGATCTTCTCAACCAGTTCATAGCCGTCCATAACGGGCATCATTATATCTGTGATAACAAGGTCAAACTGTTCTGATTTAAATAAATCAAAAGCTTTGCTGCCATCATATTCTTCCTTTACAGTCATTCCGTGCATTTCAAGGCAGACCTTGAGAAGACCTGCGATCTGCGGCTCGTCATCAACGACCAGCACTTTGTACTTTTTATCCGCCATAATAACTCCCTCTAACCCACTTTTTGTTTTTAAAATATAATAATAAACCACGTTTATTTCTGCAAATTGAAGTGAATCTTAACGCAACCTTAACACTCCCTGATATCTTTATACAATCTTAATACGAGAGAGCAATGTTTAATATAGTCTTATTTGATTCGGAGTTACTATCTAGATAAGTAATAAGACCTCACAGAAATTTTATGTAAAAAACAGAGGTCAACAGGAGTTTATATATGACATTAATAAAAAGTGTAAAGGAGAGACTTACTTCCTTTCAGATTATTATTATAGGATTTGCCGGCGTTATTTTGCTGGGTGCCTTTATGCTTATGCTGCCGATCGCTTCAAGAATTGGAGTGCTTACACCTTTTGATAAGGCTCTTTTTACATCCGTATCAGCAGTTTGTGTAACGGGACTTGTTGTAGTTGATACAGCCACCTATTGGTCGTTTTTTGGGCAGCTTGTGATATTGATTCTTATTCAGATCGGAGGGCTGGGGGTTATTACAGTTGCATCTTTGATGGTGATGCTTGCAGGAAGAAAAATCAGTCTTATGCAGAGACAAACTATGCAGAATGCAATCTCTGCTCCGCAGGTAGGTGGAATTGTAAAGCTTACCAGATTTATTTTTAAGATATCTTTCCTGATTGAAATGGCAGGAACAGTTCTTTTGCTTCCGGTATTTGTGCCTGCGTATGGCATAAAAGGAATATGGATGTCGCTGTTTCATGCAGTTTCTGCCTTTTGTAATGCCGGCTTCGATCTGATGGGAAATAAAACGGGCGAATTTAGTTCTTTGACATCTTTTTCCGCTAACGGATATCTTAGTTTAGTTATTTCAATGCTGATAGTAATAGGTGGTATCGGTTTTGTTACTTGGAAGGATGTTATATCCAAAAAAAATGCTTTTAATGAATACAGAATGCAGACAAAGGTGGTTATAGTGACTACCGCGATCCTTATAATTATTCCATCTATCATTTTCTTCTTTACGGAATTTTTAAGTGCTCCTATGGATGAGCGCATATATATGTCTGTTTTTCAGGCAATAACGCCCAGAACAGCCGGATTTAACACAGCTGATCTTACTAAAATGACAGATGTGGGGCAGGGGATAACAATGATTCTCATGTTGATCGGAGGAGCCCCGGGATCAACTGCCGGAGGCATGAAAACAACTACGGTGGCTATTCTTTATGCCAATGCCATTGCTGTATTTGGAAGTAAACCAAATGCAAACATTTTTGGCAGAAGAATTGAGGACTGCATTGTAAAAAGTGCATCTACTATTCTTTTTATGTATGTGACCTTTTCAATCGGTGCTGCAACAATTATTAGCATGACAGAAAATCTTCCTATGGAAACCTGCATGTTTGAGGCTTTTTCAGCTATCGGAACAGTAGGCCTCACACTTGGGGTTACACCGTCACTCTCGTTTTTTTCGCACATTTTGCTGATGTCACTTATGTTTTTTGGGAGAGTCGGGGGTCTGACCATTGTATTTGCCGCTTTTTCACACAAGGATAAGAGTATTCTCAGATATCCTACTGAGAACATAATGGCGGGATAAGGAGTAAGAAATGAAATCTATACTAATAATCGGGGTAGGCAATTTCGGAATGCTTATTGCCAAACAGGTTCATGAGCTTGGACATCAGGTCATGGCAATTGATAAGGATGAAGAGCGAATTAACGAGGTTCTTCCTTACGTTACAAATGCTCTTATAGGAGATAGTACAAATGAGAACTTTCTACGGTCTATAGGAATAAATAATTTTGATGTGTGTATCGAAACTATAGGAAATGATTTTCAGAGTTCACTTGAGACAACTTCACTCTTAAAGGAGCTTGGAGGGAAAAAAGTTGTTTCAAGAGCAAACAGGGAGGTTCAGGCAAAGTTCCTACTAAGGAACGGAGCGGATGAAGTGGTTAATCCGGAAAAGGAGATAGCTAAGTGGACTGCCATAAGGTACACATCAAAGCATATTCTGGATTATGTCAAACTGGACGATAATCACGCTATCTTTGAAGTGAAACTTCCAAGAGACTGGATAGGGAAAAGTATAAAAGAAATAAACATCAGACAAAAATTCGGAATAAATATTATGGCTATCAAAGAGAATGGTGACATGAATCTGACTATTTCGCCTGATGATGTAATTAAGGAGGGACAGACTTTACTGGTACTGGGAGAACATAAAGCGATACAAAGATGTTTTCACATCTGAGCGGAGGGTTATAATTATGATAGATGTTATAGCTTTTTTGGCAATGATTCCATTTTTCCTCGGGGCCTTTTATATTACAAATAAGGTTTTTTCCTATATTTGGGGTATTGAAGGGTCTAAGGGTGAACGAAGAAAGAAAGGGATAGTTCATGACTTACGAAACAAGAACCGAAGGCACAATCCCTACTGAGCATGTACTTGTCTGCCTATCACCTTCACCAACAAACAGAAAAATCATTGATGAGGCATCAAAACTGGCAAAAGCATTTCATGCAAATTTTACGGCACTTTATGTCTCCAAAACACAGGAGGATAATCTGCCTGATGAGGATTCCGTCCGACTTCAAAATAATATAAGGCATGCTGAGGATATAGGTGCGACGATAACCACAGTAATTGCAGAGAGTATACCCTTTGCAATTGCTGAGTTTGCCAGGGTTTCGGGAGTTACTAAAATTGTTATAGGACGAAGCAATACCAAGAGATACCATTTTTGGGAGAGACAGACTGTCACGGAGCAGCTTATTTCAATTGCTCCGGGTATCGATATATATATTATTCCCGATTCAAAGACTAACAGTAAAATTGAGCAAAGCAGCAGGTTTGCAGAACATATTGCTCCTACGGGAAAAGATTTTCTGATCACAACTGCTCTTTTGGTAGGAATGACCCTGGTGGGAATATGCTTCCGCAGGCTTGGGTTCACCGAATCCAATATTATAACGGTATACATCTTTGGGGCTCTGCTCAGTGCCATCCTTACGAGGAGCCATTTTTGCAGTCTGATCAGTTCATTCTGTAGTGTCCTTTTGTTTAATTTCTTTTTCACTGAACCAAGGCTTACTTTCCATGTATTTGAACCCGGATATTTTGTCACTTTCGTAATTATGCTGGTAGCTGCTTTGTTGACCGGATCGCTTGCTTACAGATTAAAGGATGTGGCCAGAGAATCTGCACAGTCTGCTTTTCATACTAAAGTGCTATTTGATACTAACCAACTTCTTCAAAAAAGGAGAACTGCTGATGATATTTTAAATGTTATGGCAAATCAGGTGATTCTGCTTCTTGATAAGGACGTAATCATATATCCTGTGGAAAACGACGAACTTGGGGAGGGGTACATTTATCTTAGCGATGGTGACGGTAATGGGACACCTTTCCGGAATCATGATGAAGACGAGGTTATAAAATGGGTTCTTGCAAATAAGAAAAGAGCCGGGGCTACGACCAAGGTTTTCAATAGCGCAAAATGCCTGTATCTTGCTATCAGAATAAATGGAACTGTTTATGGAATAATGGGAATACGTGTCGGGAAAAAGGTCCTGAGTTCGTTTGAATACAGTATTCTTCTATCTATACTTGGCGAATGCTCACTTGCTTTGGAAAACCTCAACAACGAGAAAGCTAAGGAAGAAGCAGCACTAATGGCTCAGAATGAAAAGCTGCGGGCAAATATATTAAGGACAATATCGCATGATCTACGGACTCCGCTGACATCAATATCCGGAAATGCAAGTAATCTCTGTAGCCATTATAAGTACCTTGATGATGAGACCAGAGAACAGATTTTTTCTGACATCTATGATGACTCCGAGTGGCTTATACAGCTGGTTGAGAATCTTTTATCCGTAACAAGGATAGAAAATGGCGAGATGCAGCTGAATAAATCACTGGAAATTCTTGATGATATTGTTGATGAGGCTATTAAACACATTGACAGGAACAGGGTAGATCATGAGATAAAGATAAGTCGCGCTGAGGATCTTGTCGTTGCGGAAATGGATGCAAAACTAATTACGCAGGTTATAATTAATCTCGTAAACAATGCAATAAAGTATACCCAGAAAGGCTCCGAGATAGATATTTCATATGGAGTCAAGGACGATCTTGTTTATGTGAATGTTATAGATAATGGTCCCGGTATGGATGATAATATGAAGGAGCATGCCTATGACATGTTTTATACCGGGCATAACACTGTTGCGGATGGTAAGAGAAGTATGGGGCTTGGACTTGCCTTGTGCAGATCAATAGTGGAGGCTCATGGAGGAACTATTGAAATCAGGGATAACTATCCTTCGGGGTGTATTATAACTTTTTATCTGAAAAAGAAAGATGTGTGTATAAATGAATAAATTTCAGATTCTGGTTGTGGAGGATGATCCTCCGATCAGAAACCTAATAGCTACAACTTTAAAAACCCATGAGTATAAATACTTGTTGGCGAAGGACGCAGAAGAAGCAATTCTTCAAGCCTCAACACATAATCCTGACGTTGTTTTTCTTGACTTGGGACTTCCGGATTTTGATGGGGTTGAGGTGATAAAACGAATTCGTGAATGGTCAAATATGCCAATTATAGTGATCAGCGCAAGGAGTGAGGACGAAGATAAAATAGAAGCTCTTGATGCTGGCGCAGATGATTATCTCACAAAGCCTTTTTCTGTGGAGGAGCTTCTGGCAAGACTTCGTGTAATGCAAAGAAGAATAGCCATGCTACAGCCGGATAATGATGCTTCCGAGAGCTCTGTCTATGAAAACGGAAAACTGAAAATTGATCTGGCGGCAGGCTGCGCTTATAAAAACGGAGAAGAACTGAAGCTTACTCCTATTGAGTATAAACTTCTCTGTCTTCTTGCAAAGAACACCGGAAAAGTTCTTACGCACAAATATATAACACAAAAAATATGGGGTAGTGCCTGGGACAGTAATGTAGCATCGCTTCGTGTGTTTATGGCCACTCTCCGAAAAAAGCTTGAGGATAAAAATGATTCTTCTGCTTATATTCAGACACATGTCGGAATAGGCTATCGAATGCTTAAGGTGGATGGGAAGGAAGTAATTTAAAAGCTTTAGTGCGCAATGTTGTTGCAAAAAGGAAAAAATGTATTTCACCTAATGAAAAGTGCAACTCACCGTAGTTGCACTTTTTTTCTGTCAAAAATGCGTTAATATCGTTTTCAGAAAGAACATAGAAATAAATTTGAAAGAAAAAATATAAGCTTTGACGAAAGGGGTACGGTATGCAAAATGCAATTGAAGTAAAAGGACTGCAGAAAAAGTACGGAGCTATGACAGCTGTAAATAATATTTCTTTTTCGGTAAAACAAGGTGAGCTGTTCGCCTTCCTCGGAGAGAACGGCGCCGGAAAATCCACAACGATAAACATGCTAAGTACAATTCTTCCGAGAACTTCAGGACAGGCGATCCTCATGGGACATGAACTTGGAAAAGAGGATGATCTTATCAGAAAAGAAATCGGAATCGTTTTTCAGAATTCGGTTCTCGATGATAAGCTCACGGTAAAGCAGAATCTTATGACTAGGGGAGCCTACTACGGCTACACCAAGAGCGAGATAATGGAGAGGCTCAAGGATTTCTGGGAAGAATTTAATCTGGAAGAAATCTGGAACAGAAAATATGAAAGACTCTCAGGCGGACAGAGAAGACGAGTTGATATAGTAAGATCTCTCATCCACAAGCCTAACATCTTGTTCCTGGATGAGCCCACCACTGGACTTGATCCGATGTCACGCAAGATGGTTTGGGACTACATCAATCACTTAAGAAAGCATGAGAATCTAACAATTTTCCTCACAACTCATTACATGGAGGAGACGGCGGAAGCTGACAACGTGGTGATCATGGATAAGGGAAACATCATTGCCGAGGGGACACCTGCTGAACTTAAGAGCAGGTACACGGGCAAAAAGCTCATCTGGTACGCTGAGGAATCTGAGGAGAACAAGAGAATCCTGGAGAATCCTAATGTGCAGAAATATCGCTACGAAGCGGATCATTACAACATAGCGATGGATGAGGGAATATCCGAATTTGTCTGGAGAAACAAAGATTATATCAAGGATTTTGAAGTGATCAAGGGAACAATGGACGACGTATTTTTAACACTTACAGGAAAGGAAATGGTGGAGTGCAATGGCTAAATTCAGAGGACTTTTAGGACTTACAAAGAGAAATATGATGGTATTTTTTAATGATAAAGGAGCGATATTTTTCTCGATGCTGACACCTATTATCATACTTGCGCTTTACCTGCTTTTTCTTAAAAACACTTTTGTTTCATCACTTGAAGGAGCTGCGGCAGGGCTTTCGAATTTCATAAGCGCAGCGGATATGGATCAGTTTGTAAACGGACTTTTGCTCACGGGAATAATAAGCACCGCGCTTCTTACAATCCCTTATAACGCACTGGAGATCATCGTTAAGGACAGAGAGGATAAGGTTGATCTTGATATGATTTCAACTCCCGTTAAAAGGTGGGAGATCATCCTTTCTTATTTTCTTGCAGCAGTGACGGCCGCTTTTCTACAGACAATGATAGTTCTGGCGTGCGGAATAGGAATCCTTGCGGTAAACGGCTCCATGTATCTTGTGGCATCCGACATCGTTAAACTCGTGGGAGTTATTTTCCTAGGAACGGTTTCTTCAACGGCAATTTTCATGCTGTTTATGATGTTCTTCAGAAACATGGGAACCTGCAGCGCCTTCATGGGAATTCTGTCTGCGGTATCGGGTTTTGTGATCGGCGCGTATATTCCGCTTTCGGAGTTTAACAAAACTATCCAGAATGTATGTAACCTCGTACCTGCTACAGGCATCTCAATTCTTATCAGAAATTATCTGACCGGAGGAGTGCTCCGTCACATGGATGAGAGCATAGGTGGAGTAGATAACGGTGCATTCATGGATGCCATGCGCGAAGTCTTTTCCTTCAATCAATGCGCACTCGGAAAAACCTTTTCATTGAATCAGTCGTGCATATATATAATAATAGTAACAGTTATATTCATTGCAGCCATAAGGCTCATATATCCCAAGGTTTACAACAAGAGATAAAGGGGAAAAGTTTTGAGGGTTACTTTTAATAAGATTCCGCAAGGAGAAACTGAATACGCGGTGATCAATGCTCACGAGCGCACATCTTCCATAGATACCGTGATAGGACTTCTTGAAAACGGAGAGCAGATGATTCTGGGGTACAAGGACGGCGAAAGTGTACCCTGTGCCATTTCGAAGATTTACTATTTTGAAACGGTTGATGACAAGTGCTTTGCCTACACAAAGGACGACTGTCTTGAGATTAAGAGCAGACTATATGAGGTGGAGGGACAGTTGGATTACAGATTTTTCAGGTGCTCCAAGTCCATGATCTGCAATATCAGGAAAATTAAAAGTGTGAAGGCTGAGTCGAATGCGAGGATGCGCGCAACACTGCTAAACGGTGAGCCCGTCATTATCACCAGAAGCTACGTCAAAGAGATGAAGAACAGATTGGGGTTATGATATGAAAAAGGTGAAAACTATAATTGAACAGACTATGATGGTAAGCTTCATGGTACTGTGCTATGTCGGTATCTACGGCCTTCTGGTAATGAGACCGCTTGATTATCATTTTGACTGGTATATTCCTGGATCCATTGTGGTTGCCAGCTTTATGTGCAGTCTCGTAACCGTGATGTTTTATTATGGCGACAACGACAGCGACAAGAATGAAAATGCGGATTTGAAATTTAAACTGAAAACGGTGGCGCATTTTATTCTGCTCTACGCGGTTATCATGTCGTTCGGGCGTATCTGCTACTGGTATCACGGAACCTTCGGCTTTATCGTTACCTCGATAATTTATGTGATTATCTACATCGGATCCTGGTTTGGAACCTACCTGATTTTCAGACATGATGAAAAGGTTATATCTGAAGCTCTTGATAAAATCAGGGATGAGGACTAAGAGATTTTTTAGGGCTCACAGCATGAGAGTGCTGTGGGCACTTTTTTATTTAATACGAGGAAAAAACTATGGCAGAAAAACAAAAGTAATGGACAATCCCGGATGAAAATTCAGCCTATTGGATCCATAGCTAAACTGAATCTAATACATTAAAAAATGTCGGATTGTCAATAATAAAAACTGTTCAGTAATTATTTCCCAAATAATAGAATCATAATCATGAAATTGTTTAAGCGAGGCAAAATGCATAAGCATAGAAATAATGCCGAAAGATAGGAGCATGATTATGATCAATTACAAAGAAAAACCCTTTAACTTAAGCGATGAGAAAATCAAATGGGTTGAGGATACATATGAAAAAATGACGCTTGATGAAAAAATCGGACAGCTTTTCTGTCCGGTTATTTTCAGCAAGGATGAGAACGAATTAAAGGAGACCCTCGATAAATATAAGATAGGTGGACTACTTTACAGAGAAGGACCGGGCGAGGAAATATGGAAGGCTCAGAGCTTTTTACAAAAGGAGAGCAAGATACCACTCCTCATTGCTGCAAACCTCGAGTATGGCGGAAATGGTTCGGCAGTTGAAGGAACCTACTATGGCAGAGAGATGCTTGTTGGTGCTACAGGAAATGCCAGACGCGGTTATGAGCTGGGGAAGGTTAGCTGCTCAGAAGGCGCAGCTGTAGGAGATAACTGGTCCTTTGCACCTGTAGTTGATCTCGACAGAAACTACCATAATCCAATTATAAATGTCAGGGCATTTTCAGATGATGTGCAGACAGTCATCGATATGGGAAGAGGTTATCTTAAGGCAGCAGCCGAAGAGGGCGTTGCTACAGCAGTAAAGCACTTCCCGGGTGACGGAATAGACGAGAGAGACCAGCACCTTCTTACAAGTGTCAATTCACTCTCTGTTGAAGAGTGGGACGAAACCTACGGAAAAATCTACGAGGCAATGATCGATGCCGGAACACTTAGCGTGATGGCGGGACATATCGCAATGCCTGCCTATGAGGAACTCTTTGATGGAAAAGCACCTGAAAAGATTATTCCTGCTACGCTGTCTAAAAATCTTCTCGGTAAACTTCTCAGGGAAAAGCTCGGGTTTAACGGCCTTATTGTGTCTGATGCCACGCCTATGGTGGGCTTTTGCAGTGCAATGGACAGAGAACATGCTGTTCCACTTTGCATAGAAAACGGCTGCGACATGTTCCTGTTTAACAGAAACATCGATGAAGATTACGAATACATGCACAAGGGCTATGAAAAGGGCATCCTGTCCGAAGAGAGATTAGAGGAGGCCGTTAAGCGAATTCTTGCGACCAAGGCAGCTCTTAATCTTCCTGAAAAGAAGGCAAACGGTACTCTGGTTCCTGCTAAGGAAGGGCTTAACATTCTCTCATCAGAGGAGCATGTGACCTGGGCAAAGGAGTGTGCTGATGAAGGAATTACCCTTGTAAAGGATACACAGAAGCTCCTTCCCATAAAGCCTGAAAATCATAAAAGAGTTCTTCTTGAAATGATGGGAGGTTTTGAGTCTGACGAGCGCGTAACAAAATTTGTAATGGATAGACTTAAGGCTGAAGGTTTTGATGTGACACTGTATGAAAAAGAAGGCTTTGAAGTAATGACCGACTCCGTGTCAAAGCTAAAATCCAGATACGATCTAATCATCTATGTTGGAAATGTGGAAACTGCATCCAACAAAACCACAGCAAGAATGAACTGGCACACAATGTTCGGACTTGGAAATAACATGCCCTGGATGGTACATGAGCTCCCGGTTATGTTTATAAGCTTCGGTAATCCGTATCATCTTCTCGATGCACCGATGATAAAGACCTTTATCAACTGTTACTGTAATTCTGAATTCGTTATGGATGCAGCAATTGACAAGATTTTAGGCAGAAGTGAATTTAAGGGAAAATCACCTGTTGATCCTTTCTGCGGAAAAATGGATTTGAGATTTTAAAGCGGGAGGATGACATATTATGAAAGCTTTTATATTTGATCTTGACGGGGTTCTTGTTTTTACTGATAAATATCACTATCAGGGATGGAAAATGATAGCGAATAAGCTGGGAATAGGCTTTGATGAAAAGAAGAATTCAAGACTTCGCGGTGTCAGCAGAATGGAATCTCTGGATATTATTCTGGAAGACAGTGTCAGAAAGTTTTCCGAAGAAGAAAAGGAAGATCTTGCTGCTGAGAAAAATGAATATTACAGGGAACTTCTGGGAACAATGACACCGGAAGACGTATCACCTGAAGTAAGGAATACACTTGCGGAACTTAGAAACAGAGGACACAAGCTTGCGATAGGTTCTTCAAGTAAAAATACAAAGTATATCCTGGAAAGGGTGGGACTTACAGATTATTTTGACGCTATATCTGACGGAACAAATATTACAAAATCCAAGCCTGATCCGGAGGTGTTCTCAAAGGCAGCAGAATTTTTAAGTGAAAATCCCGATAACTGCGTAGTTGTTGAGGATGCTGTTGCCGGAGTTATCGCAGGTAAAAGAGCCGGCATGAGAGTTGCGGGAATAGGCGACGCAGCAGCATACGAAAAGACAGACTACAAAATAAGCGGATTTTGCGAACTTCTTAATATTTCTGTAAAGTGATGGCCCTTTTAAATGCCGGATTATCAAAAATAAAAACTGTTCAGTAATTATTCCCCAAATAATAGAATCTATAAAAAGAGAGCAGGATACCGCTTCTAATCGCTGCAAATATCAAGTCTTCCACTTGAGGGGATAATTACTAAGGAGAATAACGTGAAAAAAATACTTTGCAATCCCATAAACATAGATTACCATTACCAATTCATAAAGGACGGAATGTCTGGCGAGCAGCACATTTCCAGAGAAGCAGCTGATCCCACATTTTTATTTTATAAGGGGAAATACTATATTTTTGCATCCATGAATATGTCAGTGTGGGTATCTGATGATCTCATCAATTGGAAGAGCGTGCGTCTTCCCGACAACCTTCCGCTTCTTGACTATGCTCCGGATGTAAGAGTCATCGGAGACTATGTATATTTTAGTGCATCAAAAAGGGGAGAAATCTGCAACTTCTATCGCACCAGAGATATTGAGAACGGACCATATGAGGAGATAGAGGGAACCTTTGACTTCTGGGATCCCAACCTTTTTCAGGATGATGACGGAAGAGTTTATTTCTATTGGGGATGCTCTAATATGACACCAATCTGGGGAGTGGAGCTTGACCCTGAGACCATGAAGCCTCTTTCAGAGAGAATAGAGCTTATTAATGGACGTCCAAAGGAACTTGGATATGAGAGATGCGGTGAGAATCATTCAAAGAGACTTATTGAAGGCGAGGAGCTGGACAGAGTATTTGAGGGATTTAAAAAGAATATGGGAGAAGAGGCATTTAGTAAGGCCTCTGATACAGACAAGGCTTTCTTTAGGAGTATGCTCAGCAACAATCCTTTCATTGAAGGTGCATACATGAATAAGCATGATGGAAAATATTATCTTCAGTATGCAGCGACAGGTGCTGAATATAATGTTTACAACGATGGGGTATATGTATCCGATTCACCCCTTGGACCTTTTGAGCTTGCAAAGAACAATCCCTATTCCTATCAGCCCGGAGGGTTTATGCCTGGGGCAGGACATGGCTCAACTATGGAGGATAAAAACGGTAATTTCTGGCATACATCAACCATGAGAATAAGCCTTAATGACCCCATGGAGCGAAGAGTCGGTATATGGCCTGCAGGCTTTGATAATGATGGTGAGCTGTTCTGTAATACTGGCTACGGAGACTGGCCAAGGAGCATAAATGACGGGAAAACGGATCCATGGGCTGAGCCTGAATGGTTCCTTCTTAGCAGGAATGCAAAGATGAGTGCATCATCTGTAAGTAAAGAGGATACGGTTTCACCTGTAGGTGATAACAATCCTGAGAGAGCCTGTGAAGAGGATACCAGAACCTGGTGGAGAGCAGCTAGTAACAAGCCTGGTGAATGGCTTCTCATGGATATGCGCGAAGTTAAGGACGTCAGATTTATTCAGATCAATTTCGCGGATGACAGTATTGAAGCTCTTCCGCCCGGAGAGATACCTGAAAACGGATTCGGTGCAAGACTCATTGATGAGAGAAAATATGTGACAAGATATGTTCTTGAAGGATCATCTGATGGCGAAAATTATGAGATTCTGAGCGATAAATCCAAGGCTGATACCAATCTTCCTCATGATACTTTGCTTATAGAAAATGGAAAAAGGTTACGTTTTATAAAGCTCACAATTCTGGAGCTTCCAATGAATCAAAAGGCAGCTGTCTCAGGACTTCGTGTTTTTGGAAAAGGAAATGGCAAGGCGCCCGGGGAGGTGAAGTTCAATGCTACTCTTGAGGGTGATTTGGATATGAAAGTGACAATGTCTTCCGAGTGCGCAGATGGTTTTAATATCAAGTGGGGACATGATAAAGATAAGCTTTATCACAGCTGCATGTACTATCCCGGAATGGGATCATCTAAAGGGGAAAGAACTATCGGAGCTCTGATAAAAGGGCAGGAGATATACCTTCAGGTTGATGCCTTTAATGAGAACGGAATTACTCACGGGGAAGTACAGAGGCTGAGATAAGTTCAATATTATTGGATATTATCGAGGCTATTTAAATGATGATATAAAGCGAGGTTAAAAATGAGATTTAGTCCTGAAAAAGAGAAAGAGATAATTAAAATATGGGGTGACAATATTCCGGGAAATACCGGAGAGTCCAAGCATGACAGAATGAACTGGGATGATTCACTCTCTCCCGAGGATATGTTTGTTAAATATCCCGGAATATGGGATAAAACCACAGATAAAATCGGAGATATGCGCGGCAATGACACTATGGTGTACAGGCAGGAAATACAGGATGGTTATGCGAATGAAACATATGTTGATGAGCCTTTCATTGTTCCATATCTTGTACCCGGAAGTAAGAAATGCGTGATTTCCTGTCCGGGAGGTGCATATCTTACCAAGAGTATTGATAGCGAGGGAGCAGATATAGCCGAGTTTTTAAATGCAGCAGGAATAAGCTGTTTTGTTCTCTGGTACAGATCATATCCATACAAGGCTCCTTACATGTTTCTTGATCTTCAGCGTGCAATCAGATATGTAAGATTCCATGCAGATAAATATGGGATTGATCCTGACAAGATAGCTACAGTAGGCTTTTCAGCAGGAGGAAATCTTGTTGGTGTTCAGGCAGTTATCACTCAGGATAATCCTGTGAATGTTGAAGGATATGTAAGTGATGAGATAGATAAAGTAGATGGAGAACCAAATGCTGCAGGTCTTATCTATCCTGCTGTTACTGTTGCAGATGACAAGATTCAGGTTGTTATGGCGGATGTGGAAACCTACAATGATTCCGAAAAACGAGCTGATTTTGCTGCCAAATACGAATTAAAGGATCATGTTAATGAAGATGTATGCCCTGTGTTTATGTGCAATGCAGCTGATGATGATGTGATTGATGCATATCATATGGTGGATTTTGCAAGGGCGCTCAGGGATAAGAAAATTCCTCACGAGCTGCATGTTTTCCCTTATGGAGGGCATGGCTTTGGTGGCTGTAAGCCGAATGATACAATATATTATCCCGGCTTTGTACCTCCGGATCTTACAGCCGTTTCACAGTGGAAAGATCTGTTTGTGACCTGGCTGAATAAAGTGCTGTGATGAAATGACATAAAAATAGAAGAGGTATTTATGAAAATAACAAGAGCAAAACTTAACGGAATAATTAACCCAATCGGATATGATTTTAAAAATCTTATAGCATCCTGGAATGTGGAAGAGACAGATGCGAAGACATTAAAAAATGGCGTGCTGGAGGTGGCTGCAGACAGGGACTTTACTAAGATTCTCTACAGAAAAGAATCTGCTGACCTGGATCAGACAGGTGAAGTTATCAATGGTGATAAGGTAAATGTTGATCTTAAGCCCCGCACCGTATATTTCTGGCGCGTAACGATTACAGGCGACAACGGAGATACTGCAGTCTCAGATGTGCAATACTTTGAGACTGGAAAGATGGACGAAGCCTGGACAGGAAAATGGATTGCAGCAGAGGATGGTGCTAAATATCATCCGATTTTCAGAAAAGACATTGAGCTTAGGGAAAAGCCTGTGAAGGCCAGACTTTATGCGAGTTGCCTTGGTGTATTTGAGGCATATCTTGATGGTGAGAAAATCGGAGATGAGGTTCTGACTCCTTACATCAATGATTATGAAACAGGAATGCAGATTATTGCATTTGATGTGACAGACAAAATAGGTGAAAAAAGTCAGCTCGATATCCAGGTTGCTAGGGGCTGGTATATGAGTAACTTCGGTCTTGAGGGCGGCCATAATTTCGGTGACAGAATGGAGGCCATTGCTGAGCTCCATGTGGACTTTGCTGATGGAAGCCATGAAGTAATCGGAACGGACAGTACCTGGAAGGTACTGAAAAATGATGTTATCGAATCCGGAATTTATTACGGAGAAGATCTGGATAGAACAGCAGGAACACCTGAAATCGGTAATGCTGTCGAAGTAAAGGCAGAGAGAGCACTTCTTGACAGATACAGTATTCCGGTAATTGTAAAAGAGATACTTCCCGCAAAAGAAATAATCCATACTCCTGCAGGTGAAACTGTAGTTGATTTTGGACAGAATCATGCAGGCGTAATGGAGTTTGATGCTGATTTTCCTGCAGGTACAAAGATAATTATTTCCTGCGGAGAGATACTTCAGAAAGGCAATTTTTTCAACAAGAATTACCGCGAAGCCAGATCACAGTTCACTTATATATCTGATGGAAGGAAAGAGACAGTACATCCCAGGTTCACTTTTTTCGGATACCGCTATCTGAAAATTGAAGGTTGGCCGGAGGAGTGCGCACTTACAACTGACAAGATAAGATCCTGCGTTCTCTACTCCGATATGGAACGCACAGGTTATATTGAGACCAGTAACGAAAAAATCAACAGGCTCTATGAAAACTGCATATGGGGTCAAAAATCCAACTTCCTTGATATGCCCACAGACTGTCCGCAGAGAAATGAGAGACTTGGCTGGACAGGTGATGCGCAGGTATTTTCTCAGACAGCCAGCTACAACATGGATACCCGTGCCTTCTACAGGAAGTTCCTTCGCGATCTTGCACTTGATGCAAAGCGTCACGAGGGAGGCGTTGCAAGCTTCCTGCCCAATACAGCCAATAACCTTGCGGGAGTTGGAAGCATCTGGGCAGATGTAAGCACAATAGTTCCCAATGTACTTTATAATACCTTCGGTTCTCTGGAGGATACCAAAGAACACTATGAAATGATGAAGGGCTGGGTAGAGTACATGCATCGAAATGATGCAGAGCATGGCGACAAGGGGTTCTTCATTTTGCCTTTCCAATTTGGCGACTGGCTTGGTCTTGATGGAATAACTGAGCAGAGCTTCAAGGGAGGGACCAATGACGACTACCTTGCTGCAATCTATTACTATCGCTCGACAGTCATAACAGCACAGATGGCAGAGAGGCTTGGACTCAAAGAGGATAAGAAAAAATATGATGCCCTTGCAGAAAAGGTAAAGAGCGCAATTCTTGATGAGTACTTCTCAAAGACAGGACGTCTTGCCTGTGATACTCAGGCAGCATATATTGTTGCACTTGCCTTCGATGTATATGTGGACAGGGATAAGCTCATAGAGCAGTTCATTGACAGACTTAATAAGGATTGTTACCAGATAAAATGCGGTTTTGTGGGAGCACCTCTTCTTTGTACCACTCTTGCAAAAATCGGAAGAATGGATCTGGCATATCATTTCCTGTTTAATGAAGGGTTCCCAAGCTGGCTCTACTGCGTAAATCTTGGAGCTACCACAATCTGGGAGAGATGGAATTCGGTTATGCCTGATGGAACAATATGTGATGAGGGAATGAACTCCCTTAACCACTATTCATACGGAACGGTCGTGCAGTTTATGTATGAGTACATAGGAGGACTTCGTCCTGCCACTGAAGGCTTTAAGAGTGCAATAATTGCACCGCAGCCTTCCATGAAATTCAGACATTTTAATTCCTCTATGGTAACTGCAGCAGGAAAATATGTATCCAATTGGAAAATTGGGGAGGATGGAATACTTACACTAAATATCGAAGTTCCGTTTAACGGAAGTGCTAAAGTAACTCTTCCCAGATTTAGCAGAAGTAAGCTTGCAGTTACAGGTTTTGATGCAGAAACTATTGATGAAAGCGGAGCAGTGGTACTTCCTGCAGGAAAGTATGAAATCAGCTACGTGCCTTCAAGAGATTATCGATGCGTGTACGGACCTGAAACCAGGCTCTCCGAGCTTGAGAAGGACGAAGAAGTGATGGCACTTCTTGAGAAGGAGCTTCCCCCTGCCTATGGAATAATCCGTAAGCATGATAAGGAAAACGGCAATCATACCTTGGGCGAGCTGCCATTCCTGTTCTTTATGGGCTTTACACCTGAAAATGTAGGCCCTGTGAATGAAAAGATATTCAATTTTAAGAGATGGTAAAACTCTTTTATGATGTATCAGCGAGAAAACTCCTTCCGACATAGTCGGTGGGG
>NZ_FOBE01000060.1:0-7802 GCF_900109475.1 Butyrivibrio sp. ob235 | reverse complement strand
TTCCTCAATGTCCTGTTTTTTATCACCAATGTCCTGTTTTGCTTTCTCAATGTCCTGTTTTTCGAAATATCCACTGATATGCATATTTCTGTTATGCAGTTCATTATGCTCACCAAGTAAAAGATTTCGCATAAATGATTCCAAATACTCCGTAGTAGCATGTACTCCCTTTGAATAATCGTTGTAATTTGCCCTTACAAGCGCATTTCTAAAGTACCATGCATTCTCAGCAAATATTTCGTTAGTAACATCAAATCCCATTGTCCTCAGATATTTGATAAAGAAAACAGCGGTTGTTCTTGTATTCCCCTCCCCAAAAGCATGTATTTGCCATAGGTTAGCGACGAATCTCGAAAGATGTCTGATATCATCTCTGATATTATCATAAGAATACTCATATTCCTTTTCGGTCTGTAGATCATACTCAAGTGTAGCTTTCAAATCCAAGGCATTACCATAATGTACAGATGCTCCATCCAGTACCCATTCTTTTTTAGAAATATTATAGTCCCTGATTTTTCCGGCATGGTCATATATTCCTTCAAAAAGTCTCTTATGAATACCAAGATACTGAGGCAGTGAAAAAGTGAATGCATCATCAGACAATATAGCTGCTATTCTTGCTGATACGCAGTCTGCTTCTTTTGTCCTGTCAGTATCCCTTGAATTTGATGTCTCATAATAACTCTCAATGAGCTTCTCTGCTTCTGAGATGGTTATTTTTCCTTCAATATTATTTTGCGCGGTATCTTTAAGATAGTCTGAAGTCTTAAGTCCATCAACAGCCTGCAGTCCGACAGCTGTATACCAGGCATAACCAAGTTTTCTCTTATCCGGTTCAACATGCCTTATATATTCCTCAAAAGGATCTTTTTTTATATCCTCACCCATCGATAATATCTATCTCCCATCTGTTTCATTTAAGAAAATTATACAGATGAATCCGTCTTTTGTCATTGAAACCGAAAAGTCATTTTTATATGAATATGTTCACATTTTATTCTGTTACCTCTATCACTTCATACTCATCATCTTCCTTAAGCATGCCAATAAGAATTGTCCCAACTACTTTCTTTCTCATATCAGTCACTGTCTGCATCATCTTCAGATATAACTACCGATACTTTCTTCGAATATAGAACACAGAAATTACTAAAACAACAGGAAAGCCTATTCCTGCCAATACACCTGCCTGCAAATTATTTGCTGCGTTTTCCGATACACTTCCAATAATGGCTGGTCCCACTGCTCCGCCCAAATCTCCCGCAAGTGCAAGAATTGCAAACATTGCCGTGCCTCCGGTTGGAAGGGCCTTAGATGAAATGCTAATTGATCCCGGCCACATTATTCCTACTGAAAAGCCGCACATCGCACATCCTATCAAACCGATTAAAGGAACACTTACCAGCCCTGCTATTAAATAACACGCAAAGCACAAAATTCCCGATCCCATCATAAAAATCGTCAGGTCAACTTTTTCACCGAATTTACCATACAGCAATCTGCTTATTCCCATGCATACTGCAAATCCGCAAGGTCCTGCCAAATCACCAACACTTTTTGAAACATGTAATGCAGATTCAGCAAATGCAGATGCCCATTGCCCCATGGCTATTTCCGAAGAGCCTGCACAGATCATAAGGATAATAAAGATCCAAAATGCTTTTGTTCTGAAGAGCTCAAGCATTGTCATGCTCTTACCATCTTCTACCAAAGGTTCTATCGGGCATGTTGCAAAATTATAAATGTTATACAAAGGTATGATTGACCATATAAGTGCCATTACTCTCCAATTATCTATTCCAAAGACAGAAAAGAAAACTGTGGAGCATACTACAACAGCGGCCCATCCCCAACAATAAAAGGAATGTAACAGGCTCATCATATTGTCCTTGTTCTCAAAAGGACATGCTTCAACAATCGGACTAACCAGGACTTCCGTTAAGCCGCTTCCTATCGCATAGATAATGACGCAAACAAGAATTCCATAAAATGGTACTAGCAATAAATCCGGTAGTAAAGAAAGTCCTGCAAGTCCCAACCCTGATGTGATCTCTGCTACGATAACACATACTCTGTATCCAAGTTTATCTACTACTCCGGCACATAAGAAATCAACTACCAACTGTGTAACAAAGAAACTGGTAGATAAAAGTGCAAGCATACCATAAGAAATATCGTAATCATTGTGAAATGTTATAAACAACAATGGCACGAAATTCGCACAAATTGCCTGCGTTACAAATCCCAAATAGCATGCAATCTGTGTTTTTTTGTAATTCTTCTTTATTTCCATTATTATTCTCCAGCTCTGATTTTCCTTCTCCTTTGATCTATATCTACTCTACAACTTGAATTTCAATCTGGTTTTGTTATATTTCATAGCGAGAAAACCACATTTTGCAGACATTTAAAGAATCTGCGTCTCAAATACTTCTCCTATATCACCATCAATGCATATACTTCTATCTGCAATTTCCTCCGGGCAATAGCTTTCGCCATAATTTAAGCAGGCATATACCGCTTTTTCATTTGCCAGCGTCATCTGCCAGAACGGATACTTTATTATTACGGGCGTATTAGCTCCTACTCCCAATTCAAGATAAAGAACATAAAGATTCTCATGTCTGCGAATAAAATCAGAATATGCTGCAGATGCCCTATGCCATCCTTCATCTTCGACAAAAGAATCATCAGCTCTCAAATTCATAGTCATATCAGAGCCGTCATCAGGACACTTTGGAATCAGCTCAGAAGGAATTTCCATCAGTAGCTTACCATCAATCGGTACCTGAAATACTCCCTGATCATCTCTTACAAAACCTTGTGCTTCCATAGCTTTCATTACCCACTCTTCATTATCAAAGGTTTTCTGAATAGCAGGATTCACGCTCTGAAACAAACCATAATCACCCTGAGTATAGAACAGTCTTTTCTTGTCAAAACCTGCTCTTTGAAACTGGTGATCTACATTTGTTGTGATAACAAAATAATCCTTATCGAAAACCATCTTAAGAAGATCCCTATACACTGGCTTTGGAGCATCAATATATCTGTTAAAATAAATATGTCTCGCCCACCAGGCCCAGCGTATTTTTCCGCTCGGAAACGGATAGAAACCACCTGAATACATATCTCTTATTCCAAATCTTTTGGCAAAGTCATAGAAGTATTTTTCAAAGCGCTTACCACTATATGTTAAGCCAGCAGATGTTGATAGTCCCGCTCCTGCTCCAATGACAATTGCGTCTGCTTCCTTGATTTCATGCAAAAGCCTTTTTATTTGCTCTTCATCATATAAGTTTTTCATAAATGGCCTTATCTTCGTCTTTAAAAACATTGAATATCACCCTTTCTACCTTACCAGGATTTTCACGAAGCCATTCTGATACAGTCTTAACCGCAATTTCAGCTGCTTCTTTATTTGGAAAATGAAATACTCCTGTTGAAATACAGCAAAAAGCAACGCTCTTCAAGCTATTTTCAGCACACATATCCAAAGTGTTTCTATAGCAGTTCTCCAAATCCTTTTCCAATTCAGGAGTAAGTTTGTACTGGACAATTGGACCTACTATATGAATTACTTTCTTTGCTGGAAGATTATAAGCTTCAGTAAGCATTGGAACGGCGGTCGGCTGTTCATAGTCTCTTCCATATCTGATTCGAAGTTCGTTCATCTGCCTGTTGCACTCAGCTCTTAATTGCACTCCTGCAAAAGTATGGATACAGTTATCTATACAGGTGTGCATCGGAACAAAACAGCCCAGCATCTGCGAATTTGCAGCATTCACAATAGCATCCACCGAAAGTCTTGTGATATCCCCTTGCCAGATAGAAAGTCCATCCCTGATAACCGGGATGTCTGACAGATTCACCACACCCTTTTCAGCCGCTCTTTCAGTCAGATATTCATCCTGTACTTTCATGACCTCAGAAGATAATTCTTTTGGCATACGAATATTCATAAGTGACCTTAAGATTCGTCTTTTATCTTCCGTACTATTTGGAGTCTTTAAATCCTTATATTCATCTGAATCTGCCTTGAATCCTTCTACAAGATAATCTAGACGTTCTTCCTGTGTAGTATTCTTTGACATAGCCTTAGTTTCCATATTCCACATCCTTCTAAAAAAGACTCTGAAGTAAACACCTCAGAGTCTCATTGTTAAGCTTCTTTTGCCAACAGTTCCTGCATTCCGGATCTTAAATCATTAAGAGTGTATTTTTTCATCTCTGATTCCATCGCTTCCTGGATGTTTTTCAATTTATCATCCAATAGCGAATGGATATTCCTACCAACAGGGCACTCTGGATTTGGTGATTCATGAAATCTAAATAAATCTCCATCCTCCAAAGGCTCAATTGCCTGATACACATCATAAAAAGTTATATCTTTAAGATCTCTTGTAAGCTCTATTCCGCCTGTTCCTCTGATAACATTTATTAGCCCTGCGTTCTTAAGCTGAGTAAGTATCTTTCTAATGATGACAGGATTCGTATTTATACTGGCTGCAAGAAAATCGCTCGTTACCTTGTGTTCATCCTTAAACGTATCCACACATGTAAAAATATGAAGTGCAACCGTAAATCTGCTTGATATCTGCATTTTTAATCTCTCCATTCCATTTCGGTCGGCGCAGAACAATCGTCCACTGGACGATTTGCGCCCTCCTGCCATCATTTTACTTCGTGACAGATGTAGTTGCAATGGTTACAGTCAAGACTCGCTCGCGAGTCTTGCGCGCCGGATTCGGGTCTGCTTCAGCAGACAAATTCCTGTCCGAATCCGTGCGCATCCTCGCGGAGCGTTTAACTCAGTCGGAGCTTGTACTCCGACTGAGTTAAAACTTTCCGTTTTCATTAGCCCATGTAGACTTATCAGCTAATGTCTCCATTACATCCCAGTGCTCTGCGATAAATCCGTTCTCAACACGGAACAGATCATAGTAGGTTGTTGGTACACCGCCAAAGGTTCCTTCCGAGCAGGCAAGAGCATAATCTCCATCTCCTGATACGAATGTTCCGATGAGAGCTAATGCTTTTTCCTTATTTGTCATGATTATTTTCCTTTCCGGGCTCTGCCCTGCGAGGTAATTATCCTCGAATGTTAAAAAGTTCATCGTTGTAACCGTAGTGGTTTCATCTGATGGTGTTAATATAGCATCGTTTTGATGTAATGTCAATGGTTACATCTAAATTTTTTCAAAAAATTTCCAGGTGCAGATAAACACCTGGATTTATAGCAAAACAAGGGAAGCTTTCTTTGCCCTTCTGTTGTATTCCTTCTCATTTAGAATTGTGTTACCGTCATCCACTGCTGCAAAGCAGAACTCTTCAAAGTTAAGTGCAACATCACAATCGGTAGCATAATTTGTAAACTCTACATTTATGAACTCGCTCGTTCTTTCATTCTCTGTGACTTGCTTGATTTCCACCACTTTATTCTCCCTTAATCTGATAAGCAATAGATTAAAATTGCCTGCTGCACTTTTAATAAACTCTGTTTAAACTCATATCCCACAAAGTAATCAGAATCAATTACATCTTCTGTTACTTCTTCGCCTCTATAAAATGGCGGACATGGATTTAGGATAGCGCCTTTATTTGCTACTCCCATCAAGTCTTTAGAAATCTGATAATCTTTAAATTCCCCTATCATGTTTGAAGGAATGGAATCCGTACAAATAATATCTTTACCTTCAAGCGCATTCTTCAAGTTATCATTACAAGTAACTCCAGAGATTTGATACTTTGCAGGACTACTCTGAGTTAATGAAAATCCGAGTGCCTCTGAAGCTTCTTTCCAGGCTCTCCCTATATTTCCATCTGCCCCTACAAACAAATACTCATCCTTAAGGTAATCAGCTCTGACTTTTGAGAGTGCATATAAATCAGACATCATTTCACAAGGATGGTTATCATTTGTCAGTGCATTTATAACTGGTATTGTCATAGCTGCAGCCATTTTATCAAGCATAGTAATATCCGGGTAACGGACTATAACAGCATCAGCCCAATTTTGAAGATATCCGCAAACATCCCTGATATCTTTCTTTTTATCTAACGTTGCAGGATCAAATAATATGGATTGCCCACCGAGAAGAAAAATACCCTTTTCAAAAGACACTCTGGTTCTTATGCTGGATGATGGAAAGAACATAACGATAGTCTTTCCTTTTAAGAAGCCCTCATACTGCTCTATAGAATCAGCAATCTTGAAAATCTCCAATAATTCACTTTTCTTGAAGTCTGTAAGTTTTATAAAAGATTTCATTTGTATAAAGATAATCCGTTGTTTAGAAGACCTTATTCATAAGTTTTAGCAACAATCTCAAATCGAGGAAGTAGCAAAGAAATATAACCATGTCCCGAAGATATGATTATACCTCTTTTTATCAGTCTATCACGATATCTTGAGAAAACAGCAGATGTCATGCCTACCTTCTTACATATTTCACTGACTTTGGTCTCATCCTTTTTTATTGCAAGAATGACTGCTCTATCCTGCTTTGATAATGAGGACCATATTTTTTTATATACAAAATCCTCAAGCATATCATCAAGCTTGAGGAGAATTTCTCTTAACTCCATTTCATCTCTATATTCATAATATAGAAGACCTAGCGCTTGGAATGCAAAAGCATATCCCTTAGTTATCCGTGCAAGGTTCTTGGCATCGTCTTCATCAATCTGAAAAATATCTGCATACTGTTTCGTTATTTGATGCAAGCTTAGTGGTTCTAATGTTATTTTCGGGGTTCTAAGCAAAAAAGTAAGAGCTGGGTCGTTCTGGATTGCATAGATATTTTCATATAATCCTGTCATTAACAGGAAAACCGGATAATCTTTTCTAACAAAAATTTGAAACTGACTCGCAAAGTGACGCATGTTGTCATCATGCATTACTTCATCAATAGTAATGATTACTTTTTTAATGAAGAAAGCATATTATCTATGATGCTTACGTTATCCTGAGGAGTATCATTTCCATTAACACCAATACCAAAACCTGCGATGGATATGTTGAATCCCTGTTTAAAGAAATCCGGGATTTTCTTGCAGGAATCGATCAAACGCATAGCACAGTCATTGATAAGATCCTGCGTTGAATTTAGGTCTATTACAATCCAGTCCTTATCCTTCCCAAGTTCATTTGTTATTGAAGTCATAAGTACAGTCTTGCCACTTCCTCTGATTCCTTCGATAAGATATGCCTGACTGATTGGATTGTCAGCCTCAAATGTACTTAAGATCATATCCGTATTTTCATATCTGGATATATATTCATTTGGCTGTTTTCCAAAAGTAAGAGTAAATGGATTATTCTTTTTCATAACATGACATCCTTTCATAATTCTTCATAATCCATTATACTTTCATAATTCTTCATAATTCAATATAGTTTTCATAAACTTTCATGAACTGCCTCCACCGACTCTGCGTCGGAAGAGGTTTCTGTTATGCCGCAGAGCGGCATGAACCTTTGGGATGCTTAACGCATCCCAAAGAACAGGGCATGTCCACTATGCCTCTATCCCATTGGGTTACCTTTGGGAATACTTTTCTTAAGATATTGGCAGCTCCGTTTATGTCTGCATTTGTTATTGTTCCATCGTAGTGCCTGTACAGTCCTCTTTTTATCCTTCTTCCTGAAAAAGAGTATTCTTTATTCTTCCCTTTTTCATACATGGGGATCGGATCCATGGCAAGAAAATCAGCCTTCGATGTATAGCTCTCCTCGGTCAGGGCAAATCTTATCCCGTATTCAGCAAGCTTATATCTTAGCATATCTGCAAATATCA
>NZ_FOBE01000080.1:0-1328 GCF_900109475.1 Butyrivibrio sp. ob235 | reverse complement strand
CGGTTGTCCTGACGTACAATGGAGCTGGTTCTTCGTCAGTCATATTCTTGATCGTCATTATCACCCTTCGGTATATTTCATCCTCCGGGTTAAGGAAGTGCGCATCGCAGGTAGCAACTACCGGTTTGTTATACTGCTCGCCGAGTTTTACAATGCGTCTGTTCAGATTCAGGATATCTTCTTCCGAATTTACGCTGCTGAATTTTTCTTTCTCGTTTCCTATCATGAACTTGTTGTTTGCCCTTGGCTGTATTTCCAGATAGTCATAGAAATTTACTATGGAAGCTATCTCTTCATCTAACCTGTCTTCAAGGAGTGCATCATACAATTCTCCCATGCAGCATGCAGAGCCGATTATCAGGCCTTCCCTGTATTTCATCAGCTCACTACGGGGTATTTTCGGAGTTCTGTAAAAATAATTGAGGTGCGAAAGGCTGATGAGAGTGTATAGGTTTGTTCTTCCTACAGAGTTCTTGGCCAATATTATGATATGATGCGATCTCATCCTGCTCACTGCCTTGGGATCCATTTTTTCAAGCGCATGTAAACCGCTGAGGTCGTTTATCCCTCTGTCATTGATATCTTTAAGGAATATCGCAAAAATCTTTGCTGTACATTCCGCATCTGAAATAGCCCTGTGATGGTGGTCATTAGTCACTCCCAGCTTTTTGCAAACAGCATCAAGATGATGATGTGCCTGCTCCGGATAAAACGCCCTTGATAATCCCATGGTATCTATGCATGTAAAATCAGCAGGTAAACCAAGCTCCTTGCACTTTTGATTTATGAATCCGATGTCAAAAGTCACATTATGACCTACAAGTATCGCCCCTTCGCAGAATCTGACAAATCTTGGAAGAATGACATCTATTGTAGGGGCATCACATACCATCTCATCCATGATGCTGGTAAGTCTTGTTATATGCGGAGGGATAGGAGTTTCCGGATTGATGAATTCTGAAAATCTCTCAGTTATTTCCCCGTCTTTAAGCTTTACGGCACCGATCTCTATTATCCTGTGCTTTATGGGCGATAGTCCGGTGGTTTCTATATCAAATACCACTATTTCTGAATTATCCAAATCCTGTCCTTTTTCATTAATGACAATCTGGTTATAGTCATCGACAAGATATCCCTCGACACCTGGAATTACTTTAAATTTTTCAAGCCCCGGGTACTTCTTCCCTTTATCCTTGTAAAAATGGCTCCATATGGAAAGTGCCTGTGTCACAGCGTGATCTGTTATGGCAATACCGGGCATTCCCCACTTAAATGCCTGCAGGCATATATCCTCGACTGAAGAAACTCCGTCCATATCACTCATCTTT
>NZ_FOBE01000024.1:0-73531 GCF_900109475.1 Butyrivibrio sp. ob235 | reverse complement strand
TGATACAACACATATTGTATTAATATTGCTGTATGTATTTTCCAAAAGCTTGCCATCAGCATCATACATAGGCTTATCTCCTGTCATATACAGATAAACCCTTCCGTCGTAAACAAGCGCATACGGATCTGCACCAAATCTCTGCGTCATAACCGGGTTATGCTCAGACAGACCCTTTACCGCTTTAGAAAGTTTTATATTAGCAAAAACTTCCTTCATGTTCATTTCTTCTAAAACCTGCATTACTGCCTCCCAAATCTTGCGAAAACCGCAAATCCCTATATTTATACCAATCTACAATAAATTTTATTGATAACAGGCATTACTTTCCACAAACTAATTGCTGATTTTTTTGCATAAATTGCGTAGTGCATAGCAATCTTTAGAAAACAAAAAGCAAGATTCGCATAGACCTCGGAAATCCAATATAGCTACAATCAAAATAGAGAATAGGTATAAAGTAGGAAACTTTAAATGGAGGATTAAAAGAAATGCTTAGACAGACTAAAGTTGAAAACGGAGCGGTTAAAGGCCTTCCGGGCTCAGATCCCAGAATAACCGTTTACAAGGGAATCCCCTTCGCTGCTCCGCCTGTTGGCGAAAACAGATGGCGTGCACCTCAGCCCTGCAAAGACTGGGAAGGCACACTAAACGCCTATGAATACGGCCCCATTTCCGTGCAGGATACCCCGGGCCTTGGAACCGACATTTACTGCAGAGAGTGGCACGTTGATCCCGAAATTCCTATGGATGAGGACTGCCTGTACTTAAATGTATGGACTCCTGCAAAAAAGACAGACGAAAAGCTCCCCGTACTAGTATGGTACTTCGGCGGCGGTTTTCAGTGGGGCTACACAGCTGAGATGGAATTCGATGGCGAAAAGCTGGCAAGACGCGGAATCGTTGTTGTTAGCGTTAATTATCGCTTAAATCACCTTGGCTTCCTCTCTCACCCGGAGATAACGAAGGAAGCACCGGATGCTCCCGGAAACTTCGGCCTTCTCGACCAGAAAGCAGGTCTCGAGTGGGTTTACAGAAACATTGCCGCATTTGGCGGAAATCCCGATCAGATTACTATCGCAGGTCAGTCTGCAGGTGGCGGCAGCACAATGCACCAACTCGCATGCGATGATAACTTCGACAAAATCAAGGGTGCCGTTGTTATCAGCGGCATGATTCATCATCCAAAAATGACAGATGATATTTTTAAACCCCTTGATTTGCCTAAGGCTGAGAAGCTCGGTGAAGAATTCTTTGAATTTGTCGGAGTAAAAACGCTTGAAGAAGCAAGAAAAATTGATGTCTTTACTCTCAGAGAAAAATATGGTGAGTTTGCGCAGTCTCATCCCCGCATGTTCCCTATTCAGGACGGCATATTCTGCAAGGAGGATCCTGCCGTAAAGTTCCTTGAGGGAAGAAATGCTCCGGTACCGGTTATTTCCGGAAATACCACAGACGAGTTCCAGATCGATGGCGAAAGCAGCGTAGAGCTGTCTGTTAAGACTGTCTTCCTTGATGCAGAGAAAAACGGCAGAAATCAGAATCACTACTATTACAGATTTGATCCCGATATCCCGGGCGATGACACCCCCGGAACCTTCCATTCCGTAGATCTCTGGTTCTTCTTTGAGTCTCTTGGAAAATGCTGGAGACCCTTTGAGGGAAGACATTTTGAACTCGCAAGAAAAATGTGCGATATGTTTGCCAACTTTATTAAAACCGGCGATCCTAACGGAAAAGGATGGGATGGCGAAGATCTTCCCGTATGGGAGCCCTACACCGATAAAAATCGCGCTGAGATGGTATTTGATGGCAGAGGTGCCACTCCTCAAAAGGAAGGCGGCATAAGACTTGGAATAACAGGTAAAAAGCAGGCAGTTAACCCCTATCTTCCCTCCTGGGAATACATTCCGGACGGAGAACCTTATGTATTCGGCGACAGAGTCTATGTATACGGTTCACACGACCTGTATAATGGCGAGACTTTCTGCCTAGGCGACTATGTATGCTGGTCCGCTCCAGTTGCCAATCTCGGAGATTGGCACTACGAAGGAGTTATCTATCCAAAGACCGCTGATCCGCTCAACAAGGACGGCCACATGTGCCTCTATGCCCCTGACGTGACTGTGGGCCCCGATGGCAGATATTACCTATACTATGTACTTGATAAAATATCAATCGTTTCTGTTGCAGTGTGCGATACTCCCGCAGGAAAATATGAATTCCTCGGATATGTTCACTATCCGGACGGAACAAAACTCGGCGACAAAGAAGGCGACGAACCCCAGTTTGATCCCGGAGTACTTACGGAAGGCGATAAGACTTATCTCTTCACCGGCTTCTGCGGACATGGTGATAAATCCAGACACGGTGCTATGCTGACAGTACTTGGTCCGGACATGCTTACAGTAGAAAAAGCTCCCGTAATCGTTGCTCCCGGTAGCTGCTACAGCAAAGGAACTGAATATGAAGGACATGCTTTCTTCGAAGCACCTTCTATAAGGAAAAAAGACGGAAAATATTACTTTATCTATTCCTCAGAAGTAATGCATGAGCTCTGCTACGCTACTTCCGACAGTCCCGAGGGACCGTTTACCTATGGCGGTGTTATTGTAAGTAACTGTGATTTACATATCGATTCTTACAAAAAAGCAGATATGTCCATGGCATCAGGTGCAAATAACCACGGAAGCATGGTTCAAATCGGCGATTCATGGTATATCTTCTATCACAGACATACAAATAACACCTGGTATTCCAGACAGGGATGCGCTGAAAAGCTTGAATTTAAGCCTGATGGAAGCATAATTCAGGCGGAGATAACCTCCTGCGGCCTTAACGGCGGACCTTTATCCGATGTAGGCGAATATCCCGCATATATAGCTTGCAATCTGTTTACGGAAAAGCATGACATCTACGTTGGCGGCGAAGGTCCCAGGGTTGTTCAGGATGGCGGCGACGGAGATCCCGAAATCGGCTATATAAGACAGTTTTGCAATAATTCCACAGCGGGCTTCAAATACTTTGATATGAAGGCTGTAACAGGCCTTAAAATCAAAACAAGAGGCTATTTCAACGGAGTTGTCCAGGTGAAAACAAAATGGGATGGAGAAGTCCTCGGAGAAATCAAGGTTGATTCCCAGAATATCTGGAAAGAAGGAACCTGCAGCTTCGCTCCCATAACCGGAGTTAACGCTCTGTACCTCACCTTTGTAGGAAGCGGCAGTGGTTCTTTGAAGAGTTTTGAGATGTTACATTGATATATTGTTACAAAATACATAAAACAGTGCGCCGCAAGGCGCACATGCAGAAAACCACGGCACATAACATGCCGTGGTTTTCCTTTACTAACGCTTATTTAAAAAGAGTAAGTATAAAGTTTATATCAACCCTTTACACCACCGAGAGTGACGCCACCAACGATGTATCTTGAAAGGAGCAGATATACAATAATTACAGGGAAGATTGAGAATGCAATCATTACATAAACCTGTCCCATATCGAACTTCAGCCAGTCTGCTGCACGAAGCTGTGCAATAAGAATAGGAAGTGTCTTCTTGGTATCTGTATGAAGCACAAGTGCAGGTGTGAAGTAGTTATTCCAGCTACTTACAAAGGTAAAGATCGCCTGAACCGCAATAGCGGGCTTCATAAGAGGTAATACAATACTGTTGAAGGTTCTGAACTCACCTGATCCATCAATTCTTGCAGCCTCAATAAGTGATAGCGGAAGAGTTGAATCCATATACTGCTTCATGTAGAAAAATACGGAAGGAGCAGCAATTGCAGGAATTGTCAGCGGAATAAATGAATCATCAAGTCCCATCTTTCCGATCAACTGTAAGAAACCGAGCGCAGTTACCTGTGCGGGAATCATCATGACCATAAGGATGAAAGTAAACATAAAGTTCTTCAATTTAAAATCATATGCATGAATAGCATAAGCAGTCATTGTTGAAAAATATGTTGATAATACTGCAGTAACAACTGCTATTAAAAGCGAGTTGAAAATACCGTTAAAAATCGGCAATGTACCATTTTTAAGGTTTGTCCAGTTTTCAATAAGATGTGTGCTGGGAATTGCTGTAAAGCCTGCACTAAGTTCCTGATGTGATCTGGTTGAGTTAATGAAAAGCACATAGAACCAGAATAAGCACAGGAAAGATACCAGGATCAGCACAACATATGAAATTACTCTTCTGACCTGAACAGAAGCACCATTCTCTTTCTGTCCCGCCATAAGGCTTCTATTTTCTAAAGCCATACTTGAATCAGCTGCCATATTCTTTTCCTCTCTAAATCAATGATAATAAAGCAAATGCTCTATTTTAGTGTTTCTTCTTTGTCTCACCGGAAGCAGTGAACTTAAATACAATAAGGCTGAGAATTCCGGTAATGATGAACATAAATACTGAAAGTGCACCACCAAGTCCATAGTTCTTACTGAACAGATGCTTATTCAGATACATGATCAGAGTCATTGATGAACGCATCGGATCACCTGTTCCGTTTGTCAAAATCTGAGGAACATCGAACATCTGCAGTCCGCCGATGAGTGATGTGATCATAACGAAAACAAGAATAGGTCTAAGCAGCGGTAATGTTATTTTATAGAAAATCTGAGTAGCTGTAGCTCCGTCAACCTGAGCTGCCTCAAAGAGTGAAGGGTCGATACCCATCATTCCGGCCATCAGAAGAATTGTCGTATTTCCAAACCACATAACGCAGTTCATGAATGCAATAAGTGAGCGAACAGACCATACATGAGACATGAACTGATATGCCTCTTTGATCACTCCAAGCTGTAAAAGAAGTGAGTTGATCGGTCCTGTATTAGCAAATAATGTAAAGAACAGCATTGAAAATGCGGATGCCATGATCAGGTTGGGCATGTAAATAACTGTTTTGAAAAATGCCTGTCCCTTAAGTCTAAGTGACGGATCCGTGAACCATGCACCAAGAAGAAGCGACAAAAGAATCTGAGGCACAAAGCCCATAACCCACATTATCAAAGTGTTTTTAAGATAAGTCGGCAGATCGCCGTTTGTAATAATAGTTACATAATTCTTAAGTCCCACAAAGTTGGGTCCAATCTGTGTAAGACCTGAACGGTAATTCTCAAAGAAAGAATTGTAGACGGTAGTTACAAGCGGTACCATCTGAAAAACAAGATAAACAACAATAAAAGGAATAAGGAAAATGTATCCCCATTTATTGTAGCTTACGACTTTACTCTTTTTATTCATAAGCATTCCCCTTTTCTATCTCTTCCCAAATCATCTATTGGGGCGTTTCGTAAATGTCAGATTAAAGATATTCATTATACAGGGCGCATTGGAAAACTCCATGCGCCCTGCTAATCCCCTCATAATCTAATTCACAGGCTTTTTGCCTTTATTATTTATATCAGTCTGTTGTAACCTCAGGATACTTCTCAACTACAGCCTTCTTGAACATATCAAGTGCCTCGTCAAGAGTTGCATTGCCTTCGAAGTAGTTCTTTGCTGCGTTCTGGAACTCTTCGTTACATCCCTGATCGTATGCAGAAAGGTTTGAAAGATCTACTGTCTCAGCACCTGCTGCAAGCTGTGCATAAGGGTTCTGTCCGCCAAGAAGATCAAGGTTACCTGAATCATCAGATGCAAGCTCGCCAAGAACTGTCTTGCTGTTTACACAGTCAGCATCCTGCTGTGCGATTTCCTTAAGAACGTCCTTATCTGTTGTCATTGTAAGAATGATATCCTTTACAAGACCAGCATTGTCTGTGCCTGTAGCTGCGCAGATCCATGTGCCGCCCCAGAAGTAACCCTGAGGACCTTCACAGTAACCCCAACCACCCTGGTTAGCTACTGTGCCATCCTGATCAGCATCAAGACAGAAATTGAAGAACCAAGCGGGTCCAAAGTAGCAGAAGATCTTTCCATCAGGAGTCTTGCCCTTTGCCCAGTCATCGCCCCAAAGGTCATATGTGTTCTCAGCCTTAGCATCAACAAGTTCCTTAGAGTCGTTTACCCAGTTCATAAGGTTATCATCGATAACAAGTTTGCCATCCTGTACCCACTTACCAGATACGTTGTTAGAATATGTACGATATGTGTCGTTTACAGAGCACATTGTGTAACCAGCTTCCTGAACCTTCTTAGCTGTCTCAACATACTTATCCCAATCAGCTACAGCTGCCTGAACTTCTTCAGGATCGTCAGTTCCAAGAACTTCCTTAGCGATGTCACGGTTGTAGATAAGACCTGCAGAACATGCCTGCCATGAAGATCCCTTAAGCTTACCGTTGCTGTCTGTTACGATTGACTGTGTATATGTGTACTGATCTGCAAGATCTGAATCAGAGATACCAAGATCTGCAAGTGCCATTGTGTAATCTGTATCTACATACTTAAGAGCGTAGTCAGCCTCAACAAGGAAAAGATCGATCTTGTCATCATCAGCTGCATCAGCCTGCTTAAGAAGTGTCTCATCAAGGTTGTTCTGATAAGCGTTGTCATCACTGGGAGTGATGTTCCAAACTACATCTACATCACCGATCTTACCGTGTGTAGCGTCAACCTCTTCATATCCCTTATAGTGATCTGTAAGTCTTGACTTGAACTCTTCGTTCCAAGCATAGATGTTGAGTACCTTACCCTCATCTGCTGCAACTTCTTCAGTTGTCTCTTCAGCTGCTTCCTCAGTAGCCTCTTCAGCTGTCTCCTCAGCTGCAGGCTCCTCAGCAGTCTCCTCAGCAGCGGGCTCTTCAGCTGTCTCTTCAGCTGCAGGCTCCTCAGCTGCGGGCTCACTTGTAGCAGGTGCTGAACTGTTGCCACCGCAACCAGCGATCATTCCTGCAACCATTGTTGTAGAAAGCAATACACCAAGTAACTTTCTTTTCATGAAATTTTACCTCCCTTTTCATAAAAGTAATGAAATGAATATTATTTATTTAAAACAGCTTTTGCCGTTTTAAATCTTTATTAAATGAGACGCTTTACAGTCTCTCCTTCGTTCAGGTGCCCCGGAACAATTACCTGTTCACTGAGTGTGGTTCTTGGATTCTCGATGGAATCAATGAGCTTTTCGGCTGCTTTTCTTCCTAATAAATCCGTATCCTGAACAATTGTTGTGAGCTGCGGATTGTACTTCATCGCAATATCGATTCCGTCATATCCTGCTATTGAAATATCATCCGGTATTTTTAAACCCTTGAGTTTTATTGCATTTATGCCTCCAAAGGATGAAAAATCATCCGGATACAATATGCATGTCGGTCTGTCCGGCAATTCCAAAAGCTTCTCCGTCGCTCTCTGCGCGCCTACGGTATCACGATACTCCACTTCCAGGATGTACTCATCCGGAATCTCCAGCCCCAGATCCATCGCCGTTTTATAGAAGCTTTTAAGTCGGCTCTGTGTAACCGCTGAATCTGTACCATGTATGTAAGCTATTTTCCTGTGACCCATCTCATATATATATGTGAGAAGGTCCTTCATGCCCATAACGTTATCGGATACAATGGCTGATCTGTCGTTGAAAACATGGTCAATCGTAACAACCGGTATGTTTCCTCTTACAAGCTCTTCAACCTCCGGATTGTAGAAATCCACACAGGCTATAGCCACTCCGTCAAAATTTCTGTATCTTGCATGTGCCAGATAGGACATATATCCCTGTGAGCTTCTGTTATTACTGATAAAAGTAAGGTCATATCCCCTTTCTTCTATCTTTTTCTTAAAGCTCTCAATAACTCTGGCAAAATAGTTATGAGTTAATCCGCTCTGGGAATCATCCATAAACAAAAGTCCTATATTATAGGTTCTGTTTGTTTTTAGTGCTTTTGCAGCAAAATTAGGAAAATACCCCATCGACTCGGCAGTCCTGCGAACGTAATCCTTTGTCTCCTGTCCGATGTCTGCCTGATCGTTTAACGCTTTTGAAACTGTTGCGACAGATACCTTGCACGCAGCTGCTATATCTTTTAATGAAACTCTCTTACGTGCTGCCATCTATCCCCCTTAAAATTTCTAAATCGTTTTCGTAAATTGAATATACAACACATTTTCCATTAAATCAATATCAAATTTATATTTTGTTGTGCACATTGTATCTTTTTGTAACAATTTTACAAAAATAAATATTAAGAATTTATTAATATTTCTAAAAATGATCATAAAATCGCTAAAAAAGACCATTTTTAACGAAAACCTTTGCGAAAACGCGCATTTTGCGCATTTCCTTTTTTTCTTGAAATCTATGAGAAATCCCTATATAATCAACAATAGCAAATAACGCTTAATCGTTTAAGATTTTTTAGGAGGATTTTCGATGAAATACGGATTTTTCGATGACAAAAACCGCGAATACGTAATCACTACACCCAAAACTCCTTTGCCCTGGATCAACTACCTTGGCAATAAGGATTTCTTTACTCTTATATCTAACACCTGCGGTGGTTATACTTTTTATAAGGACGCTAAGCTCCTTCGTCTTACAAGATATCGTTACAATAACGTTCCCTATGATAATAACGGTAAATATTTCTATATTAAGGATGGCGATACTGTTTGGAATCCCGGCTGGCAGCCTGTAAAGACTGAGCTTGATTCTTACGAGTGCCGTCACGGTATCGGTTACAGTAAGTTCACATCTGAGAAGAACAGTGTTAAGGCTTCTGTCCTTACATTTGTTCCTATGAGTGATACCTGTGAGGTTTCTCACGTTGAGCTTACAAACAACAGCTCTTCCGAGAAGAAGATTCAGCTTTTCTCATATGTTGAGTGGTGCCTCTGGAACGCTGATGATGATATGAAGAACTTCCAGCGTAACTTAAGTACCGGCGAAGTAGAGATTGTTGATTCCACAATTTTCCATAAAACAGAATATCGTGAGAGACGCAATCACTATGCAGTATATTCCGTAAATACTAAGGTTGATGCCATCGATACCAGTCGTGATGCATTCCTTGGCGCTTACAACGG
Organism: Butyrivibrio sp. ob235; assembly: GCF_900109475.1. Classification (NCBI taxonomy): domain Bacteria; kingdom Bacillati; phylum Bacillota; class Clostridia; order Lachnospirales; family Lachnospiraceae; genus Butyrivibrio; species Butyrivibrio sp. ob235. The sequence goes on along the minus strand of NZ_FOBE01000024.1, from coordinate 64,565 downwards.
CCCCGATCATCCGGACGCTGTTTTCGCAGGAAAGCTCACAAACTCCGTTGCAAGCGGATGGTCTCCGATCGCAGCACACCAGATTGACATCACTCTCGCTCCCGGCGAGACCAAGACCTTCAACTTCATCCTTGGATATGTTGAGAATCCTGAGGAGGAGAAATGGGAGTCTCACGGAATCATTAATAAGAAGCGTGCAAATGATCTCCTTGCAAAATATCAGTCAGATGCTGATGTAGAGAAGGCTCTTGCTGAGCTTAATACATATTGGGACAACCTTCTTTCCATCTACCACATCAAATCCGGTAATGAAAAGGTTGACCGCATGGTTAATATCTGGAACCAGTATCAGTGCATGGTTACATTCAATATGTCACGTTCTGCTTCCTATTACGAGTCCGGAATCGGCCGTGGAATGGGCTTCAGAGATTCTTGTCAGGATCTTCTTGGTTTCGTACACCTCATTCCCGACAGAGCAAGAGAGCGTATCATTGATATCGCTTCTACTCAGTTCCAGGATGGTAGTGCATACCACCAGTACCAGCCCCTTACAAAGAAGGGTAACTCCGATATCGGATCAGGCTTCAATGATGATCCGCTGTGGCTGATTGCAGGTACCAGCGCATATATTAGAGAAACAGGTGATATGTCAATCCTTGATGAGACAGTACCTTTTGATAATGATATGAGCGTTGCAACACCTCTTATGAACCACTTAAAGAGAAGCTTCGACTACATCGTTAACCACAAGGGTCCTCACGATTTGCCTCTTATCGGACGTGCAGACTGGAATGACTGCCTGAACCTTAACTGCTTCTCAGCACATCCCGGTGAATCCTTCCAGACTTTTGGTCCCAGCGAAGGCCCCGTTGCCGAGTCAGTTTTCATTGCAGGTATGTTTGTAAAATACGGTGAAGAGTACGCTCAGTTATGCGAGCTTAAGGGTGACAACGCTGAGGCAGAGAGAGCTCGTGCTGAAGTTAAGAAGATGTACGATGCTGTTTGCACAGCAGGTTGGGACGGCGAATGGTTCGTTCGTGCATATGATGCTCACTCCAACAAGGTTGGTTCACACGAGTGCAAGGAAGGTCAGATCTACATCGAGCCACAGGGCTTCTGCGTACTTGCAGGTATCGGTGTTAAGGAAGGCCTCGCAGAGAAGGCACTTAAGAGCGTTGAAGAGCGTCTTGATACCAAGTATGGTGTAATGATCCTTCAGCCTGCTTATACAGAGTATCACCTTGAACTTGGTGAAGTTAGCTCATATCCTCCGGGATACAAAGAGAACGCAGGTATCTTCTGCCACAACAATCCTTGGGTTTCAATCGCTGAAACCGTTCTTGGCCATGGTGACAGAGCATTCGAGATTTATAAGAAGACCTGCCCTGCTTACGTAGAGGAAATCAGTGATGTTCACTGCACAGAGCCCTATGTATACTCCCAGATGGTAGCCGGTAAGGATGCTAAGTTCTTCGGCCAGGGTAAGAACAGCTGGCTTACAGGTACAGCAGCATGGACCTTTGTTAATATTTCACAGTATATCCTCGGAATTTATCCCACACATAAGGGATTATCCGTTGATCCTTGTGTTCCGGCTGATTTTGGTGATTTTGAGCTCACAAGAAAATACAGAGGAACAACTTATAACATCTCCGTTAAGACCAACGGTGCCCAGAAGGGTATTAAGAAGCTTATCGTAAACGGAACTGAGATTGAAGGAACAGTAATTCCTCATGATCCTTCCGTTAAGGAATACAATGTAGAAGCCATCATGGGCTAAACTACCATCGCTAATCCTTCCTTTTTTCTATCCTCTAAAAATCCCCGCAGATGCAACTAATCTGCGGGGATTTGTGTTTCAATTTAACTTTATAATAAACGCCTTTATTGTCTCCAACATGCTTCTAAGCTGATATTTTATAAGGAAAACAGCGTCATTATACTCAAGATTGTCATATTTCAGTTTTTCCAATATCGGATACAGATATTCCTGTGTTTCTTCCACATAATCGATCATTTTTTCGGTGGAAAAAGCCATCGCCATAACACTAACATTATTACACCTGTCTAGCCCCTTAACTATCGATGCCATAGCGTTTGTCGCTATTCCATCATAGTATTTCTTCTTTTCATCAGCAGTCCCGCTGTAATCGACCGGTTTGGTCAATAGCTTGACTGCTTCCTTTACAGTGTCTGAAAAAGGGAGTTCCTCCGGTGCCACCCCACAATCCTCGCAGACATCATGTAAAAGAATCGTCGCAAGGAGCCGATCATCCTTTATTCCCATCGCGTGCGCATGACAGGCCATCATTAGAGGATGGATTATGTACGGAATATGCTCCTGCGTATAGGGACTTTTCTTTCGTGTCTGCCCGGCATGTTTATCTCTGGCATAATAGAGAGCCTGATAGGTCTCTGAGAGATTTTCCTCGATAGCGTAACCGAGCATGCGCGTAAACATATGGTCCTCGGAGAATATTTTTTCCTTGAGAATCCATGCGGGTTTTTCAATATCCATATCATCCTCCTTAAAATACATCATGCATTTTTGACGATATTTTTAACCCAAACACCTTTTTTCACAAGTATAAATCCTATTGTACTCTTAATCAGTTCCAATGCGCAAACACAGAAGTAAACAGTGGTCACAGCCATCACGGTATATCCTGCAAGAACTCTGGCAACCGGAACACTTACCGCCCATGTAAAGCAGCTGTCGAACAAAAATGTAATAAGAGTTTTTCCTCCTGATCTTAATGTAAAGTATGACACATTTGCAAAAGCATTTACAGGCATTACACACGCAACAATCCTAATAAATTCCGTTGCAAGATTCCTGATCTCGGGCTCAGTGTTGTAAATTTGAGGAATGACGGGTGATACTAAAAACAATAAACTGCCCATAATTATGCAGCTTGTTATGCTAAGAGCCGCCATTCTCCATGCGTAAATCCTCGCCTTCACATAATGCTCCGCTCCAAGCTCCTGTCCTACCACAATGGATGTTGAATTACCAAGAGATAAAAATACCTCATTAAATATCTGTGCTATTGTATTGGCAATATTCATCGCGGCAATTACCTCTATTCCTCTCATGGAATAACTCTGCAGTAAAACCGCCTGTCCAAGACTCCACAGGCATTCATTTACCAAAAGCGGAAAGCTCTTTGACAATATCGGCCATATCATGTGCACAGGTACATGAAAATTCTTATATAAGCCCTTCAAAAACTCGTACTCTGCCTTCTTAAGATGACCTCTGAATACTACTATACTTGATTCAACAAGCCTTGAAATAACAGTTGCTATTGCCGCTCCGGAAACCCCGAGCTTTGGAAAGCCGAAATGACCGAATATCAGTATGTAGTTAAATATGAAATTAATAATCATAGCAGTCATGCTGGCAACCATCGGAAGTGTGGTCTTCCCCGATTCACGTATGGTTCCTGCATAGACCTGCGTAATACCAAACGGAACAAGACTTACAAGCAAAATATTAAGATAATTTCTTGCAAGCTTCATTGTTTCCGCAGCCTCTTCGGCAGATGTCTCTTTTGCTATATATAACTCAATGAGGCTTGTTCCGGCAATTTTGAACAAAATAATCGCAGAAACAGAAATCACCAGCGCTACTATCATTTTAAAACGCATGGTGATTCTTACTCCTTCATAATCTCTCTTTCCAAAAAACTGTGTTCCGAAAATACCTGCTCCCGCAAGAGCACCCCAGACACACAACATGAATACAAACATCAGCTGATTAACAATTGCAACCGCTGACATCGCAAGTGTTCCAACCTGCCCAACCATAATGTTATCTAAAAGTCCCACAACGTTGGACAAGGTGTTTTGTATAATCATCGGCAAGACAACCATCGATACTTTTTTGTAAAAATGTGCCTCGCCAATCAGACATTCTTTCAGCGGAAGCTTTACCTTTATGGCATCCGCCGCAGTCACCTCTGTATTTTTCATATTTTAATTTGTAGCTCCGTCAATCTGATCCATAACACCATCGGAATACTTTTCAAGAATTCCGGTCAATTCAGAATAATCTTCAGCTGTAAGCTTGTCCTGTGCATAGTCCATAAGACCATCTACATCCTTATTTGAAATATAGGATTCCACATCTCCCATCGATTCAAGAGAGATATTCTCGGAAATAATCTCAGAAACCTTATCCTTATCCTCTTCGGTAATTGATTCCAACTTTTCCTTAACTTCCGAATCGGACTTTTCTGCGTATTCCTCGATAGCCTTGTTTACAACAGTCTTTGCAACCCCTTTTACTACTTCCTTTTTGGCACTTTCTATAGCACCTGTTATCCCTTTTTCCTCAGGCTTTTTCGCACCTTCCGCATTCGTCTCTTCGGAAGTTTCCGCGGTCTCCTCGGTATTTGTATTAAAAATTGAATCTTTACTGTAAAGATATATTCCTCCGATAGCCAATACAATTGCCAATGTAACTACAAAAGATTTAAATATTTTCATAAATTATTCCTCGTAAAAATTGAAAAACCCGGAGTGCCAATGACACCCCGGGTCTAAGCTCATGATCTGAATTATTTCTTGTTAACGAGATCCTTAAGGGCCTTACCAGCCTTGAACTTAGGAGCGATTGAAGCAGGAATCTTAATGGAAGCACCTGTCTGAGGGTTCTTACCTGTTCTAGCTGCTCTCTTTGTGGTCTCAAATGTACCAAAACCAACGAGCTGAACCTTATCCTTCTTCTTAAGTGTCTTAGAAACAACATCAATGAAAGCCTTAACAGCCTTCTCAGAATCCTTCTTGGAAAGACCTGTTTCCTTAGCAATAGCTTCTACAAGTTCTGTCTTATTCATTTTTTATCCCCCTTTGTAGGTTGTATTTTGAAACTAAAGAAATTCTACCACTACCTATCATCTAAATCAACGCTTTTATACGCTTTTTCGCTATTTTTCAAAATAAAAACCGCATTTTTTGTGCCTCTGGTTCCATTTTAGTGATATGATTAGTATATAAACACTCTATATCAGGAGGCGATATGGGCGCAGAAAATAAGGAAAAAGAAGAATTAGCGGATATACCAACACATCCTGAGGAAGCTGAAAAAGCCAAAAAGCTTAAAGCTGCACCGGATGAAATCCTGGCAAAAGCCATACATGAAATGCTCATGAAAGATATTCCGCAATAAATACTCCTTTTATACAGCATGACATCATGATGTATTGTTGTCATGTCTCTTTTATTATGCAATTTTTGAATACTGCCCTCTCGGCATTCCTGTATTCCGCAATATTTTTTGCAGTTCTTATCTTGTGTATATAGGGCTCAGCCGCTTGTCCATTTTCCTGTATCAAAAGATTTCCAACATAAAACCATATTTCTTTCATTTTATGCATTATTGATTCTTCTGCAGGAATTTCTACCTTGTAACAGTTTTCAAGTTCTCGGATAAAATCCTTTAATTCAAGAAGTGTTATTCCTGATCCTCCGCTTATCTGTCTTGCAAGTGCAGGATTTGCAACCAACCCTCTTCCCAGCATTACCTCGCATAAATCCGGAAACTGTCCTATGATTCGTTGATAATCCTCTACATGAAATATATTACCGTTATATCCTACAGGATTCTTACTGTTTTCATAAGCCCAGGAAAAAACCCCGATGTCAGGAAGTCCTTTATACATCTGAGTTCTAACCCTGGGATGTATTATTACACTTGAAAAGGGATACTTATTAAGTACAGGTAAAATATCTTCGAATTCATGTGGATTTACAAGTCCCAGCCTGGTTTTTACCGAAAATTTAATATCTCTTGTTATCTTATCGTCAAAAACTTCTGCAAACAATACATCAAGTCTTTCGGGGTCCTCCAGCATTCCTGAACCTTTGTGCTTACTTACTACTGTTCCCACCGGACAGCCCATATTCAGGTTTATCTCATCATATCCCCTCGAATGAAGCTCGCCCAATGCCCAAATTATCTCATCCGCATCATTTGCCATTATTTGCGGTATTATCCTTATTCCCTGCTCAGAATTGTTTTCAGGTAATATCTCACGGATATCTCTCTTTTTTATCGAATGATGCTTATAAATCGATAAAAACGGGGTATAGTAGACATCTATACCCTCCTCAAAGATTCTGTGATGAGCATTTCTGTAGCAATATAATGTTATGCCTTCCATCGGCGCAAAAGATGTTCGCATCGTACTAGTGTCTCCATAAATTCTTGGACATCAAAATCTCATCATGATAGGTCCCATCCATCATTTTGAAAGCCTGCGGAATCTGACCGCAATCTAAAAATCCCTTTTTCTTATATAATCTAAGTGCTCTTGCATTATCAGCAAAAACACTGAGCTCCAATCTCTCATATCCGCAATTCTCAGCAAGCTCTATAGCCTGATCAAGAAGATGTGACCCCAGTCCCAAATTCCAGTATTGTTTTCTCACCACAAGCTCTGCTGAAGCCCTGTGACGAGTTTTGAAGTTTAAACCCACAGGGCTTACTGAAGTGACTCCTACGATTAAATCCTCATCAAAAATCGCTATCATGCCAAGATGCTCAGCCCTTAAATAATTTCCTATGATTTCACGCTCTTTTTCCACGGAATTTTCAATTTCGTAGGGATACCTGGTCAGATATACTGTCTCACCGGCAACATCCCTCCTGAAAGCCAATACTTTCTCAGCATCTTCTGCCGTCGGAGTTCGAAGTTTTAATTCCATACCCCTTTTTGTTGTTACTCTTCTCTCCTCTACTCTCATAATGCTAAATTATCATCCCCCAAAACTACTAATTATTTTTATAATATCACGTGCTATAATTAAGTAAGTTTTTGACTATACTAGTCATTAATTGGCATTTCCAAAATGCTTTATGCACTCTTATATTATGCAACAAAAAATCCACAAAGTCGATAACTTCGTGGATTTTAGTTATATTAAATAATGTTATAATTTATAGACAGTTGGTTATCACGCGAGATGAGCGCACACATAATCATCAACTTCATGTCTTTCCTGGGTAAGATCGATGTTTTGAAGAATATCTGCCATTTTATCTGCGAATACCCTGTGTCCGTCCGCATTCATATGCACACCGTCAAAGGACATCTCAAGATCCCATTCACTTGCATCTGCAAAGAATATTCCGACTTCCTGCGCAATTATATCCAGTTCAGCAGAAAATCTCTTTCTCTGAGCCTCTGCCTCTTCCAGATTTTCATCCATATGAGGAAGTATTCTTGGAGGAGCAATTAGAAGAAATCCGGTTTTATTATCAATAAACTCTGTCCTTGCCAGCTGTCTTTCGATAAAATCTCTCATTTTTGTCGCAACCGTCTCAGCATCAGGAAGAGACATGCTTATAAGATCATTTGTTCCAAGCATAACTGCAAACAGATCAAGCGGACTATTCTCCAAAACTGTCTTGTCTAGAGATAAAAGGGAATAGGGATTATCCGGTATTACTCTGCCATTCATTCCATCAGCAAAAACTCGCCAATCTTCATACACCTTTGAAGCCAATATATCTGTCCATCTCTCTGATGCGGGAAGTCTTCCGCCCATCATTCCTCTGGGATCAAATCCGTATGTGTTCGAATCACCGTAAAAAAGCACTTTTTTCATATACATCGCCCATTCCTTTCTGTATTTTTCTTTATTTCCAAATTCAATATACCACACGAATTATGAATAATCTGTGTTTTTATAGTTTTTTTATGGAATTCAGCCTTTTTTTCGCAAATTTTCGCAATTTCTACACATTTTGACGCAATAATATCATTTTACTTTCCGATATATTGTATTTATTAAATTTTTATATGCTATATTTTGTGGTTGTTCTTTTCGTAAGTTTATGTTATCGTATTGACTGTATTTTTTAATCATTTTCTATAGGGGGAAGCGCAAAATTAGCGCGATTTGTACTATGACAAAAGACGTAAAAATCAGTTTCACAGACAAAAAACAGGTAATTAAGTTCGTGCAGATGAATTCAAGTTCATCTTGCCAGATCGATGTTCGCAGCGGTCACAGCTACATTGATGGCAAATCCATCATTGGTCTTCTTTCACTTAACTTATTGAAGCCTTTATATGTATCTGTAATCGGTGATAAGAACAAGATCGCAGCATTGATCAATGGTTATCAGGAATCACATCTTGTAGCCGGTTGATTCGGATGTAATTTAACCCCAATATTTTTTTATGTATTAAAAAAGAGCTCGTTTGAGCTCTTTTTTCTTTAGAAATTATCAAGAAGTTCCGATTCCATATCCTCATAGGAAAAAGTACTTTGCACATATTCTCCGACGATAGGACTTGCCTTTACTCCTGCTGATGTGTAATTATTCTTAATTGCCGCTATCATCCATCCAACAAAATTTTCCACATTACCGGATTGTCTCAAATATAAATCATACGCATTTTTTATCTTATCCAGGTTATAATTTGATGCCTTCAAAATAGACCTGATCTCTGAAATCTTAATCTTTTCGTCTATAATATCCTGTACCTGATCCATAAGCTCCAATTCACGTGCAGGATTTATAGTTGTTTCCTTCTGATTTAAATCATCACATGCGTTATTTTTATTCTTAACCCTCGGATTTACATCGATCTTAAATCTGATACTTACTACTTTTCCACCTCTTCCGGCCTTGACCGGTTCATAATCAAACCAGATACTGGTGGTTTCATTTAATTCTTTCTGTGCTTTATCAAGAGCAAACTTCTTGAAATTACCAAAAGTCTTAAGTTTACCTGCCCCATCCAGCTTGTCAGCCTGCTTCTCTATAGCATCGTAATCCGGATTTCCCTTCTTAAGTGCGCTGATTATTGCAGGATCTGCCTGAGAGTCGATTATTCCCAGACGAAGCTTTAAATCTGTAAGATGATACTGAACATAATATGGCCCTTCTTTTCTTGTAATAGCACGCTGTTTGTCCATTTCAGCCTTCAAAATCTCGTATAATCTGAATGAATATACGCTGTTAAGCTGTACAGCTTCTGCCAGACTAAGAACTGTATAATTGTTCTGAAGATTTGCCAGATAAGGAGTAATTTTACTGTTATAGCGCACATTCAGAACTCCGTTTTTGAAAGAGGCATCCGTAATGACATTTATGGCCTCAATCTCTCTGGTATCATCATTGGAATAGATAATTCTCCAGTCAAGAATTGATGGTTTTGACTTCACAGGCTCAATGGCAGCCTTTATATGTTCATAAAAAGAGCCACCCTTAACGCCAAAAATCTTCTTTAAGTCCGTTCCGTATATATTTGCTTCCAGTGTATTGCTATCCTGATTAAGCTCTGCCTTTGCTATACTTACTGCAAAGAGCTTCTGGACAAGAAGTGTAGATCTTCCTTTAGAATTGATCAGCGTATTTGCCTTTTTGTAATGCTGATTAGATAAAAAACTTTCAATAGCAGTTGTTTCTTCTTCCATCTGCTGTTTTGATTTGCGCCCCAAAACAACCTCCTTCACCCCAAAAGGTCTTTATTCATACCTTTTTAATACTAGCTTATTATAGAGCTATTATATCACACTGTAAACAAAAAATACCTGATTTTATTAAACTTCTTCCTTTTTGATAATATTATATACCCCTTAACTAATATCTTCTATTATATTCTATGTTATTTTATCGGTATATTGATAATTAGGGTTGACTATATGGGTCATTTATAAAATTGACTTATAGAGTACCAAATAAAATATATACCCATTTACTACTAATAAAGTATAAAATCTCCCCATAAACTACTAAATAAATCAAATTATATACCTTTTTTCTACTAACTTGGTCTTAAATATCCCCTTTTACTACTAACTATTCTTATATTAATCTTTTTCCGGTCAATGAAATTTGGCTAAAAAGCGCATTTTTTTCATTTTATCTACTTTACTGTACATTTATGTACCCTTTTTCTATCGAAGTTACTATAAAACCTCCCCAAAAACTTACTAAAAAGGATTTATATATCCCTTTTTTCTACTAAGTTATTAAAGTATATGCGATCTATAATAGAAATACTGCGAATCTGACGCGTTTTGATGCTTATTCCCCCGCTTAGGCCTGATCCCGAGACATTATGATATATATACCCAAAAACTACTTGGTTTTACCAATTTTCTTTTTTATCATCCCAAAAACTACTAATTAAATCTTCTAAAAATCCCTATTTTCTACTAACTACTACTTATTCTTTACTTTTTCTTTGTTTTATATGACCCATTTTTCTATCATCTTATTCCATTTAAGTAATTATCATGTACCAAATAACTACTTACCATAACCCCTTTTTCTATACAAAAAAACCTCGAAAGGCCCTTATTTTCTGGCATTTCGAGGTTATTAATTAATAAAGAATTTTGTTGTTAATTAATATATTGTTAACAACATACGTTGTTTAAATATTTAATTGTTCCATAAAGGATTTATATTTTAGATACAAATCTTTATTTTTCTCATAATCCTGTTCAATAAGATTACTAATATATTGCTGATAGGATATTTTACCGGATTGAGTCATAAAATCAACATATGATCTTAACTCTCCTAATCTAATATGTAGAACACCACTACTCTTCTCTTCAGGCATTAAAGGAATTGGTTTACGTCCAACATTTTTGGAAGCTTTTGTTGTTTCATTTTCATAAAAAGTAGTGGGCTGTACTGGAGGCTGCTCTGCATATACTACCTGTGGCTGCATAGCAGGAGCCGCTTCCTGAACATATGAAACTACTGGTTGAACAGGTTGCACCTGTTGTATAGGCTGAATCGGCTGAGCTGGCTGTACAGGTTGTGTGGGCTGCACTGGTACAGAGGATTGAACTACAGTCTGAGCATTTGTTGAAACTGATGCAGCTACAGGAGTAGCAACAGATATTTGCTGTTCTTGTGCAGGTACAGGCTGCGCAGCAGGCTGTACAGGTTCTGGAAGTACTTGTTCAATTTCTGGTTCCGGAACCTTCTTATTTAAAGGCTTTTCATCAATAACGGGTGTTTCAATAACATCAGATACAGTATCTTTTTTTGTTTCTTTCTTTGTTGTATTTTCTGCTTTCGCAGGTGTCTCTTGTATGGGCTGGTCATTGACCATTTTCTGGAAGTTTTTTGCCATTGCATTGTGCAAATTCTTTTTCATTTTGACTCCCCTTTCAGAAACTCTTTAACAAATGCTTCATAATCTTTTGTAGCACGTGCATTAGGTGCATATTCGAATAATGACTGATTAAGTGTCTGAGACTCCTCTACAGCGACATTTTGGTGTATTTTGGTGTTATATACCTTTATTTCATACTCTTTTGCCAGCATTTCAATACCTTCGAGCCAAATATTGGCATTATTGGTATTTCTGCAATTGGTTACGAGGATTCCGGCTACATCAAGATCAGGATTATTTAGTCTCTCTGACATGACAGATATCCATGAAAACAGCATATTTGCACCATTTGTTGCGAATGCCTCTGGTGTCATAGGAACTACAATCTTATCTGTAATTGCAAGTACATTCTGTGTAATAAGAGCCAATGTAGGGCTGCAATCAATAATACAATAATCATATTCCTTATTTAGCTTTTTCAATGCTCTTTTAAGCATAAATTCTCTGGAAGTAACACCTGAATAGTCCAAATCAGCAGAAGTAAATTCAATTCCTCCTATAATAAGGTCTAAATTGTTATTTATAGGTATCAAAGTGTCATTTATATCTGCTCCGGGCTCCCCTTTTTCTGACTTAAATACGTCAGATAATGTAGCTGCAGGTATGTTATATAGATCAATTCCTGCAGCCTGGCTGAGATTTTCCTGTGGATCAGAGTCAATCATAAGTACTTTGTAACGTTTTTTTGCCAAACCGGATGCTAATGCATAAGTAGATGTTGTTTTTGCAACGCCACCTTTTTGGTTGCAAAATGAAATTGTCTTCATATTCCCTCCCATTTATCACATTTAATCATTATATATTGTAACATTGCTGATTAGATGTGTAAAGATAAATATAAAATGATATATGTGTTATTTGATATAACAATATATAGATATATAAATATATTGCTAATAATATATTTATATATATGTATATATGTATATCAAAAAATAAATATAATAAGATACATATATATAAATAGAATAATGTAATATGCTAACATGACATCATTTAAATAATATAGATGTATATCAAAATAGCAATACATCATGATGTCATGTAGAATAATTAATGCTGAACATATAAAATGGTGTGGATAATACAATACAACAATACATCATAACAACATACTATATATTGATGCAATGATGTGTTGATCCATGATGCACCCTTGGCGTATATAGTTAGAGTTTTCGCTCAAATAATGATCGTTTTTATAATGATGTAATGACAACATGATATATAATTATATACAATATATAGTACCTACAATAATAATAAAAGCAATATATTGAGTTATGACTTGTATATATGTAGTAAGTTTGGCCTGAACTGGTTACATTATATACGTTTCAAAATACATGGTTATTAAGTTGGATAAATGATGTAGTGACATCATTATGTAAACATATCAAGAAACTTTGAATATAACAACATGATGACATGTTATAAATATATTAATGGAATATGAGATAATTGCATCGTTATGTAAACATGTATTTAGGTATAGACATAATAATGTATCAATATATATAAACATCAATATATTATGTTTACATGATATATATCTATATTATTAGAATGTAAGTATGATATAATAGTATCATTAGATGATGCATATATGATGTACAAATGTCTAAATAAAAAGATATAAATATATAAATAAAACAATATATTTAGAATAATAATCATCAATATGTAATAGTATTTATAAATAATGATGAACAAATATAAAGATGAAAATATATAAAAATGTGCATATACATTTATATTATGTTGATTTGTATACTTGATAATAATATAAAAAGATGATATTATATAAATGTATTTTGATTACAAATATGCATTTTTAAAATCTAAAAAAATAGAGAGTAAAACAGAATAAAATCACGGAAAAATTCGTGAAAAAATCCTGGGTTTTTATCCTGATTTTTCGACATATAAAGTGAAATTAAAAGTCCAGATCAGATGAAGGAAAGAATAGACTGACTAAAATTTAAAATATCTGTTTATTCTGGAAATTATAAAAATAATATAAATTAAGCAGATTATAATAGAACAGTGGAAACAATTTGATATATATCACGTGTTATATATAATGATATTTAGCGATATAGAGGATAATGAGTAATATTTATACACATATATATTAATATTGAATATATTGACTCAATTGGTTAACGTATATAAATAACATATATTATTAAATTGAAAAGCATTGTAAATAGCCAATATCATAAATAACTATAGATATTTAATAAAAAACAACGAAAATAATTTAGAATCCATTGACTGAAAAAGTCATTGGATTATTTTTTATATTGTATACACAATTTAAGGAGGTCGATAAAATGCATGAATTGAGCTATATCATAGATATTGTTAATGCAGTACAGGAAGAAGCCGAAAAAAATAATATTATGAAAGTAAAAAAAATAATTGTTGATGTAGGTGAGATGAGCGGCGTTGTGCCGTATTATTTACACAAATACTATCCGGAAGCAGTAAAAGGAACGAATTTGAGTGATACAGAGCTGGAAACCAACCTGATCGAAGTGCAAATTCAGTGCGAAGGGTGCGGAAATACATATCATCCGGACAAAGAAAACAGATATAAATGTCCTGATTGCGGAGAAAGAAAAGGAAAATTATTAAAGGGTAAAGGAATCCAGATAAATTCTTTAGAAATTGAGGAATGAATATAGATAATTTTTGCAGAATAAAGTGACAATCAAGAAATAAAAGTGCATTCTAATATAACATGATGACAATACAACTATATATAATGATGTCTTGATGGGCTTATATATACATTTTTTAGAATTTATTTCGAAACGGAACGAAATTTTATCATTTTTTAATTGTTTGAACGACGATTTAGGGTTTTTTTTGAAAAATTTATGATAAAATAGAAAATGAATTCGAGAGATTTACCGGAGCGCAAATTAAACATCCGGAATAGAAAATATGGAGGTTCATAATGGCTAAGAGAGTACTTATTACAGATGATGCCGCTTTTATGCGCATGATGTTGAAAGACATTCTGACAAAGGGTGGTTATGAGATTGCCGGCGAGGCCGAAAATGGTAAGATCGCAATCGACAAGTATAACGAACTTAAGCCTGATCTTGTAACTCTTGATATTACCATGCCGGAGCTTGATGGTATTGGTGCTCTGAAGGGTATAAAGGCTGCGGATCCCAATGCTTGTTGCATTATGTGCTCGGCTATGGGCCAGCAGGCGATGGTAATCGAATCAATACAGGCCGGTGCGAAGGACTTTATTGTTAAGCCTTTCCAGGCAGACCGTGTATTAGAGGCGGTTAAGAAGGCTATAGGATAAATAATAAAATAAATCAATAAAAGTGGACTAATATTTTTTACAGATGCACCGATATATTTATTAGCAACGGAAAGCAACCTGTTTCCATGGAAGGGAAACGACATGGAAACAGGTTTTTTATGCCCTTTTTTAGGGACCGTTGCAGTGATCAAAGGATGGATCGCAAGCTTGATAACCATATAGAAAGCTGCCGGGCTGCCCCCTGGCAGCTTTCACGTGTTATGCCCTTATAATGATAAAATATGGCCCATTTAGGGAGAAAAAACTTATAGGTGTTATGAATAGTATGATACAATACATTCTAAAAGAAACGGAGGACGGAAGAAGTGGGAAGTATTAAGGATCTTTACGGTAAAGGTAAAACAGTATTATCGTGTGAAATTTATCCGCCGAAAAAGGAGGATGAATTTAAAAATATTTATACAAAACTTGAGCAGCTCTCGGAAATCAAACCGGATTTTGTCAGCGTAACCTATGGTGCAGGCGGATCCAATGCCGGAAAGGCAGTTGAAATAGCGGATTACGCTAAGAATAAAGCGGGACTAGAAGTAGTTTCGCATATTACAAGCGTAGGCTTCAGTAAAGAAAAATTAGAGGAAGGCCTTAACAGATTTAAGGATATCGGGATTGAAAATATTCTGGTTTTAAGAGGCGACAGACCAAAGCTTATGACTGATGAGCAGTTCAATACACGTGATTTCCTCCATGCCAGCGATATGGCTGAATATATAAAGGGAAAAGGCATGGATTTTACTTTGCTTGGGGCATGCTATCCTCATAAGCATCCTGAGGCCAAAAGTGAAGAAGAGGATATAAACAATACAAAAACAAAGGTTGATAAGGGCTGTGATGTGCTCATATCGCAATTATTCTTCGAAAATGACTACTTTTATCGTCTGATCGATAAATTACATAACTTGGGTGTAAAAGCGCCCATATCGGCCGGAATAATGCCAATTACGAGTGCAAAGCAGTTAGGGACCACAGTAACCCTTTCGGGAACTACCGTTCCGGAGGAATTATCATCTATTATTTCCAAATATGGAGACAATCCTGAGGAAATGAAAAAATATGGTATTGATTATGCAATTAAACAGGCGTTGGAGTTAAAGAACAGAGGTGTTGACGGTATACATTTCTATATCATGAATAAGCCTGATCTGGCTAAAATACTGATGGATGCAGTTAGATAGGCACTTAAAATAACGCACGATATATAAAAGAGGCTATGAATTATAGAGAATATTCATAACCTCTTTAAATAATTAATTAAAGATATAATATATTACAACGATTTAAACTTTTCGGTTGTTTCATTTAACTGCTCGGTAACATCAGTATTTTGATTGATAGCAAGTGATATCTTTTTGATTCCGCCGACAATCTCGGTAGAGCTCTCAGCAGACAGTGAAATCGCTTTTGAACTCTCCTGAATGGAAGTGGTTATCATTTGGATAGATTCTGCCATTTCAGTCATTATTTCATTTAGATTTTCAGCTTTTTCGGTGAAGGATACAAGCATATCGTCCATCAAATCGGCTGTATGCTCATATTTTTCGCCTGTATCAACGAATTCATCATAATCTGCAAGAACGGTACCATTGATGAAATCCAGGGCATTCTGAGCGTTTTTAGCCAGTTTATTAACTGCTTCGGTTACTTCATTGCTTATAATCTGTATGTTTGCAGCGGTTTGTCTGCTGTTGTCGGCAAGGGCGCTAATTTCTGTTGCTACGACAGAAAAACCCTTTCCGGCTTCTCCGGCTCTTGCAGCCTCAATGGAAGCATTTAGCGAGAGCAGATTGGTTTGTGAAGCTATATCAAGTATGGTATTGGTAAGTTCGTTGATCTGTTCGACTTTCTCTGAATCCTTAACTGATTGAGAAAGTGTTTCGGAAAGAGCGGACATTTGATTGCCGGCATCGGCTTTTTTAGTGGTTACGCGAGATTTTAGCGTATTAGCCTCTTCTTTAATAGCGATTGCCGTTGCTGTACCTTTCTCAGCTTCATCTGTAATGGCCTTTGTAGCACCTGTGACATTGTTAACTTTAGAATTAATAGATGACACTGTTTCTGCAAGTGTCTCCATGTTTGCAGACAATTCTTCAAGGGCAGCTGAGGAATTTGTAACATTGTCGTCAGCCATCCTCAGTTGAGAAGCAACCTCTTCTGAAGAAGAAGTAAGTATCTGTGAACCATTCTTGACATCACGCATGATTCCTTGCAAAGTCTCGATAAAATGATTGATACCACCTGTTATAAATAACAGCTCTGATTTAGTTTTTGTTTTAATTCTAGCGGTCAAATCACCATTTCCCTGCTCAATGTCCGAGATGATTTTGTTTACTTCATCACTTATAGAGCGGATCTTTCTCACAATATTTTTATAACTTATAAAGAAATTGATAATAATCAGTATTAGAATTACAGCCATACCGACCATTGCAACAATTTTTCCGGATGCAAGGAGGGCATTCATCGAAGTTGTTGTCGCGTCCGACTGAGATGAAATTGCGTTATCAAGAGCTTTAGCGGAGTGGAAGATTGCAATTTTCTGAATCTCGGCTTTATCAAAGAGTATTTTATAAGCGGATTCCTGGTCTCCGGCGTCACATTTTGCGATGGCGGAATCGATAAGATTCGATAATCTTTGATACTGATTTGATATTTCTCCAAGCTGTGTTGTAGCTTCTTCATCATTGGCTGAAGCAAAATCTTCATTCAGGGCCTTTATATCGCTTTCAATGGTTGAACGTATGGCATTTATCTGCGGAAGAAGGGCTTCCTTTGTTTCAACAGCATCAGCAGCGATATATCCCGTAGTCTGATCGTATAAGGACATTACATCGGATTTTAATGCCGCTTCATGCTGAGTCAGGGTCATCATTGAGCCAAACATCTGAATACTGCTGTTTGTGGATCTTTGCATGGATGACATAACAAGATTCATTACAACTATGAAAGCTATCAGCATTAAAAGATTCAGAGCCATAAGTTGAAACAAGATTGAATCTTTCTTTTTGACTGTTATATTAGCTGGATTTTTTAATTCGTTACTAGTGTTATTATTCATTCTGCCACCCTCCTTAAAGCTTTGAATACCATTCGGAAGTGATGGATTTGACTTCATTTATAAAGCCTTCTGGATCCAGCTCTCCGGTGGCGAATTTATAGAAAGCAAATGAGAGACCGTTCTGTCCCAGTCCGGATGGCATATTCTGCCAGTGCCAGTTTGATGTCTTTCCGGCAGAAATATAACTTGATATGACCTTGGCGAACGGGTCAGAAGCTACATATTTACAGTCCGTAAAGGGACTGATAAATCCTGCGCTTTCAACAAGAATTTTCTGGCCGGAGTCCTCGGAGCACCATTGGAGGAATGCCTTTGCTTCTTCTACATTTCCTTCCTTGGGAATGGCCCACCAGGATGGAGCACTGGTAAGGATTGTGTCCTGTCCGTCCAAGAAACAATATGGAAGCATACCTACCTCAAAGTTTCCTGCAGCTGCATAATCTGCGGAAGAATCGCCTGTCATTGTAGCGCCTATCCAGGATCCCTGTGTTACGAAAGCATATTTTCCGGCTGCAAAATTGGCAACCTGTTCGTTGTATGCGCTTTCCGTAAGAACCGCAGGATCAGAATACTTTATAAAAAGGCTGATCATATTTGCAAAGGCTGAAAAACGCTCATCATCAATTTTTCCACCATCATTAAGCATATCAATATAAGTGGTATCAGTCCTGCCAAGTCCTGAGTCAAGGTAGGTGCCAAAGATATGGTTGCCTGCTGACCATCCTACATCATTTGGCTCTGCACAAAAGCCGATTACAGCGGTAAGACCAAGCTCGTTCTTTTTAGAATCAATGGTCTCAAATGCTGATTGCAGGGATTCCGGACCTGTGATTGAAGCAGGATCAATTCCGCATGAGGACAGGATGTTTGCATTATAGGCAAGGCCTATAGCCTCTGTAGTATAGGGGAATCCCAGAACGCCATAAGTGCTATCGGAATAGGAAGCATCAGTGCGTTGTACCCAGTCCTGGTCGCTTAAATCTTCAAGAAGACCATCCCAGTTACTGAAACCGGAAGCTTCGCAAGCGATTATATCAGGCATCTGATCGGAAAGATAATATCCCTTAAGCGTAGCCTGTGCATCTACGCCGGCGGGAACATTTATGACATTTACAGAGACGCCTGACTCTTTGGAGTATTCTTTTGCAAGATCCCCGATTTGAGAACCTACTTCGCTTTTTATGTTAAGTAGTGTAATAGTGCCGGGTTCTGCAGGTTGTTCTGCTTCCTGGGCAGTTTTTGAGCATCCTGCGGACATAAGAATTAGCGAAAAGGCAGTAATTACGGAAATAATCTTTCTATATACCATTTTTACCCATCCTTTCTGTGCAAAAACAAGAGAGCTAATACAGTACTATTTTAATTATATAGGCTAATAGTCGGCTGAATAATAAAAAGTTTATTAAATATCATTATATAGATTAACTAAATTATATTAACAGATACGGTATCAGAACATCAATACATCAGAACATCAATATATCAACACGCGCAGCAACAAATAGCGCACAATTAAATATTCCTTGTAAAATAGCGGCTAAAATACTATAATCGAAGGGCAGTATCTTTTAGAAAGACGAGGAAAAACGCATGAAATTTTCAGAGATGCCATATGAACACATAGATATGGATAAAGTGAAGGCTTTTTTTGAAAAGCTGATGGCGGACAGTAAGGACGCTAAGAGTGGAGAGGAGCAATTTGCACTCCACAAGAGCTACTATGATTTTATGAACGATATCAGAACCAATATGACCATAGGATGCTTTAGACATGATGTGGATACCAAAGAGGAGTTTTATGCCAAGGAGCAGGAATATATTGACGAAATCAGACCTGTTATTGCGCAGTACGATAATGACTACAAGAAGCTCATTTATAATTCGCCCTACAGAGATTATCTTGAGGAAAAGATCGGCAAGGTAGCTTTTAAAAATATGGAGCTTGAATTTGCTTCCATTGACGAGAAAATTCTTCCGCTTATGCAGGAGGAGAATGCCCTCATCAATAAGTATGACAATATTATTGCCTCTGCAAGGATTCCTTTTAAGGGAGAAGAGTACAATATTTCTTTGCTGAGAAAATTCCTTACAGGTAACGACAGAGATGATCGTAAGGCGGCCTGGAAGGCTCTTTCAGACTACTTTATGTCTGTGACCGATGAAATTGACGATATTTATGATAAACTCGTTAAAAACAGGACAAAACAGGCAAAAGAACTGGGATATGAGAACTACATCGAGCTTGGATACAACCGTATGATGAGAAATTCTTACAGAAGACCTCAGGTTGAGAATTTCAGAAAGCAGGTTAAGGATTCATTTGTTCCGCTTGTTTGCAAGATTCAGGAGAAACGCCGCGAAGAGATTGGCGTTACAGAGCTCAAGTACTATGATAACGAGGTTTATTTTAAAAACGGAAATCCTGCACCGATCGGGACACCTGAGGAGATCATGAAAGCCGGACAGGATATGTACAGAGAGCTTTCGCCTGAAACAGCTGAATTTATCGATGTTATGATCGAAAACGAGCTCTTTGATGTACTTGGAAGAAAGAACAAGAAACAGGGCGGATATATGGATTTCTTGCCGAAATACAAGGTTCCGTTCATTTTCGCTAATTTCAACGGTACAGCCGGTGATGTAGACGTTGTCACACATGAGTGCGGACATGCATTCCAGGGTTATGTGACAAAAGATGAAGAGATTACTGAGCACAACGATATAACGATGGAAACGGCAGAGATTCATTCAATGTCAATGGAGTATTTCACCTACAACTGGATGGATAAGTTCTTTGGTGACAGAAAAGATGATTACTTCAAGATGCACATAAGAGATTCAATTACATTCATTCCTTACGGATGTATGGTTGATGAATTCCAGCATATAGTATATGAGAAGCCTGAGATGACACCAGCTGAGAGAAAACAGGTATGGAAGGATCTGGAAAAGACCTACAGACCATGGCTCGATTTTGATGGTGATCCCTTCTTTGCAGAGGGTGGATTCTGGCAGAAGCAGGGACACATTTTCTGGTCACCTTTCTATTACATCGATTATGTGCTTGCAAGTGTAATTGCTATGCAGTTTAAGGTATGGATGGACAAGGATTACAAGGATGCTTGGAAACATTATCTTGATCTTTGTAAGATATCAGCAAGTAAGTTCTATGAAGATATGCTGGATGAGGTTGGATTAAAGAGTCCCTTCAGGGATGGCACAATCGCTGAACTTGCAGTAAACATGCAGGATAAGGCCAAATTGGAATAAAAAACGTAAAATAAAATGGCATGTGTTATTCTTCACATGCCATTTTTAATGCTCTAATTGTAGAATTATGCGTTATTTCTTTGCTAAAAGCGCATCTAGCTTCTCTTTGTTAATCTGACCATTTGCTACGGTATTAGCCATCCAGATCTTAAGAGACTCTACTGTCTGGTCAATCTGAGCGAGCTGCTTCTGGATATTAACGAAATCAGGAAGCTCGTCATCAGAGATAATGCCATCTGCAGTGATGTCTATAAGCCTGTTTCTCTGTTCGTCAAGCGAATTGAGAGAAGAAAGCATGGCAAGTACAATCTCGGAGAGAGTTGACTCTTTGGCAACAGGTACGGAATCCTGACCGATTCTGCACTCGTGTGTACAGTAAAAATTGCATAATTCGGGCTTTTTATAGGCCTCTGCCATAGCAACAACATCTTCCGGCTGAATCGCAGTCTTTTCGGTTTCTATTTTTTCAAGGCGGCTTTCGCTGATAAAACCGATACGCTCACTGGCCTGTGCTCTTGTGAGACCTGCTTCCTCGCGGCTTTCAAAGTAAATATTCTTGTTTTCCTTGATGGATTTTTTCCCCATTTTTGCTCCTCCATAGAACTCTTTCATTCAATAATATACGAGATTACAGCACTTGTCTAATAATATATGCAGGCAATTTGAAAATTACACAATAAAAACCCCGGAGATCCGGAGTTTTTATCGTAGAAGAAGGTTTATAGAATAAGGATTATACTGCTGTGTTCTGCTTTGTAAGATTTATCCATCCCTTTATATCTGATACTCCGGGATATAACTTATATCCGCCCTCTTCGGGGATGGCAAGTGTGGGAGCCTGCATGATACCCAGCTCCTGAGCAAGGTCTGAGTTGTCATTTGCATCCATAAGCTCGTATTTGACACCGGCTGTATCCAGAAGAGCAGTGGCTATTTTGCAATTTGGACAAGTCTTTGTCTTGAATAAAAGTACCGAATTCATATCGGGTGTTTTTATATTTATCAGGTTGTTTTCAAGCTCTGCGGCAGTTTTTACTGAAACTGATACATTCTCGCGTTTCAAAGTTGAATGTGCTACATCATATACTTTTCGATCTTTATATTCCTGAGCCTTACCATCGTTCCAGTTTGCAACAGGACGATAATAACCTGTAATACGGCTGTAAACCTCGGTTTTTGCACCGCATATAGGACAAACAGTCTGCTCACCGGAGAGATATCCGTGTTCCTTACAAATAGAATAGGTTGGTGACATGGTGTAGTAAGGAAGCTTGTAGTTCTCGGCAATTTTTCGCACAAGATTGGCAGCGGCTTTCCAGTCAGGAAGCTTTTCTCCTAAAAATGCATGGAATACGGTTCCCGAGGTATACAATGTCTGTAATTCATCCTGAATATCAAGAGCTGAGAAAATATCCTCAGTGTAGCCTACAGGCAGATGGGATGAATTGGTGTAATAAGGCGTTTCAGCCATGTTCGCGGTTATGATATCTGGATAAAGTTCCTTATCATGCTTAGCAAAGCGATATGTGGTGGATTCAGCAGGTGTAGCCTCGAGGTTGTAGAGATCACCGTACTGCTCCTGGTAATCGGATAGACGGTCTCTCATATGGGTGAGAACTTCCTTGGTAAACTGCTGAACTTTCTCGTTTGTCATGTCGGCTCTAAGCCACTTTGCATTCAGACCCACTTCGTTCATTCCGATAAGTCCAATGGTTGAGAAGTGGTTGCTGAAGGATCCGAGATATCTCTTGGTGTAAGGATATAAGCCCTGTTCAAGAAGTTTGCTAATAACCTGACGCTTAGTATTAAGGCTTCTTGCAGCGACATCCATGAGATGATCCAATTGACTGTAGAAGTCATTTTTGTCCTTCGCAAGGTATGCTATTCTGGGCATGTTGATAGTAACTACGCCGATAGAACCTGTTGATTCGCCGGACCCGAAGAATCCGCCTGATTTTTTCCTTAGTTCGCGAAGATCGAGGCGCAGTCTGCAGCACATGGAACGAACATCGCTGGGCTCCATGTCTGAATTTATATAATTTGAGAAATACGGTGTGCCGTATTTTGCAGTCATTTCGAAGAGAAGTTTGTTATTTTCAGTCTCGCTCCAATCAAAATCACTTGTTATTGAATAGGTGGGGATGGGATACTGGAATCCACGTCCGTTGGCATCTCCTTCAATCATTATCTCGATAAATGCCTTGTTGACCATGTCCATCTCACGCTGGCAGTCGCCATAGGTGAAATCAACTTCTTTTCCGCCGACAATAGCGTTAAGGTTCCTAAGATCGGCAGGAACGGTCCAATCCAGAGTGATGTTGGAAAACGGTGCCTGTGTGCCCCATCTGCTTGGAGTATTGACTCCGTAAACAAAGGACTGGATACACTGCTTGACATCTTCATAGGAAAGGTTATCAATTTTCACGAAAGGAGCAAGATATGTATCAAATGACGAGAAAGCCTGCGCACCTGCCCACTCGTTCTGCATGATTCCAAGGAAATTGACCATCTGGTTGCAAAGAGTGGAGAGATGGTTGGCAGGAGCGGATGTAATCTTGCCGGGAATGCCGCCAAGTCCTTCCTGAATCAGCTGTTTAAGACTCCATCCTGCGCAATATCCTGATAGCATGGCAAGGTCATGGATGTGAATTGCAGCGCTTCTGTGAGCTTTTGCAATCTCTTCGTCATATACCTCTGACAGCCAGTAATTTGCTGTAATGGCGCCTGAATTTGAGAGAATGAGACCACCGATAGAGTAGGTAACCGTTGAATTCTCCTTAACACGCCAGTCATTGATTTTGAGGTAGTCATTTACAAGATCCTTGTAGTTTAAAAGTGCAGAGTTGATATTGCGGACCTTCTCACGCTGTTTTCTGTAGAGAATGTAAGTCTTGGCAACGTCGGAATAACCTGATTCTGAGAGCACTTTCTCAACACTGTCCTGAATCTGTTCTACTGTTATCTTATTGTTTGAGATTTTGCTTTCGAAATCTGAAGCTACCCGAAGAGCCACAAGATCTATCACACTTGTGTGATAGGGCTTATCAAGAGCTACAAAAGCTTTGATTATAGCAGATGATATTTTTGAAATATCAAAACTCGCAATACTACCGTCTCGTTTTACTACATCATACATAAGAACACCCCCAAAAAACTTAAATACCCACTACATATAAGGTATCACATAAAATGTGGACGGTCAATATATAGGTAATTTATTAATTATAAACACTATATATTGTGTTATCCGTTTCTTTGCGGCAAAAACGGCATGATTACAAGTGTTTCTTAAAAGAGCTATTTCAGATATGTTTTGTTTGCCTTATAATATTAGACGTGATAAATTATTTTCTTATGACAGAGGTTAATGCAATTGAAACAATATAATTATGAATTTACTGCAGCATCAGAGGTAACCAAGGCTTTATCAGAGGTCTATGCATATACTCAGAGAACGTCGTTCAAGTCTATACTTTTCCACTTGTACACCATAGCATTTGGCAGGGAAGAGATACATGAAATCCAGCAGGAAATAAAAGAGATGTATCCCGATGCACATATAGCAGGTACCAGTTCAAATGGGGACATCTGTGATGGCCATTTGGCTGAATACGGACTGGTTATGGCTGTTTCTATTTTTGAGAGTACAGAGATTGGTGTTCATCTTTTTGAAACAGAAGAAGGCCGCGAAGAGGACACGGGAAGAGATATTTGTCGCAGCATAGATGTAACGGATAGCATAAAAGCCGCAGAAATACTAATGACCTTGAAATCTATAAACAGTACCAAGATTCTCAGGGAAGCTGAAAAGTGCGAGAAAAGTGTAAAAATCTTTGGGGCAGGTAGTGCAGGGAAAAAGATTGAAGAAAACGTAACAATGGTTATCGGGGATACTGAAACGTCGGAGCATGGCGTAGTTCTTGTGACTTACTCGGGTGATGATTTTCATATAGATATTCATCATGCTATCGGATGGAAGCCGCTAGGAAGAGATCTGACCGTAACCAGGATAGAGGATAAGAGGCTGTACGAGCTTGACGGGGTGCCGGCGGGTGATATCTACAGTAAATATCTGGACATACAGGCAGATGAGAATTTCTTTGCCAATATTTTGGAATTCCCGATTATGTCCAACCAGCATGGACATGAAGTACTGCGTATGCCGTTTTCCTGCAATACCGAGGATAGATCACTAATGCTTGCGGCTGATATTAAGCAGGGTTCTAAGGTTAACCTGTCCTACGGAGATCCTGACGTTATTAAA
This sequence comes from Butyrivibrio sp. ob235, assembly GCF_900109475.1. Lineage (NCBI taxonomy): Bacteria > Bacillati > Bacillota > Clostridia > Lachnospirales > Lachnospiraceae > Butyrivibrio > Butyrivibrio sp. ob235. Next base: position 39,474 of record NZ_FOBE01000024.1, on the reverse strand, counting down.
TCCGATGTTGAGGACCTTGTGTGGAATGTAAGAAGCTTTGCTCCACAGGCAGTATTTCTATATTCCTGCGGCGTCAGACGCCTCTATTGGAAATATCTGATTAATAAGGAGACCGGTCCATTCAGCCTGATTGCGCCTGTAAGTGGTTTTTATTCAAGTGGCGAGATCATGCGTATGGGTGAATACATAATCGAACATCATGTTACGCTTATGGCTATCGGAATGCGAGAGGGCGGACAGGCTATGTCGCAGCCTACTGGTATAGGAGATAAGGAGATAGAGGTTCCTGAGGAGCACAAGATGCATGATCAGCTGTCAATGGTTAGAAGATTGGCTAATTTCATAAATGTGACAGCAGCTGAGCTTCGGGAAGCAAATGAGAATCTGCAGGAAAAATTGCAGGATAGAACTAAAAATTAATAGGAGATATAATAAATTATGAAAAGTAGAAAAAGTTTTGTTGTTTCGGGGGTTTTTGCTCTTCTTGCGCTGATTCTGATTATTCTTGTTAAGAATGTGGATGTTGCCGTAGTTCCGGAGACGGGTAAGCCGATGGGATTTTATAGCATAAATACTGCATTTCATAACATTTTCGGAATAAATATCATATGGTATAAAATAACGGAGATTTTCGGAATTCTTGCACTTCTGGTGTGTGCTGTGTTTGCTCTGATCGGACTTTTACAACTTATAAAAAGAAAAAGCATAACCGAAGTCGACCCTGTTATCATAAAGCTTGGATGCCTTTATGCGGTGGTTATAGCTCTTTATGCATTGTTTGAAAAGGTGATTATCAATTACAGGCCGATAATAATGCCGGATGCTACCGAAGCGGAAGCTTCATTCCCGTCCTCGCATACAATGCTCATCTGCGTGGTAATGGCCAGCACAATTATGGTAATTGGGAATTATATTAAAGATGAAAAGCTGTTGAAGCTTCTGAAGATCTGCTGCGCAGTAATTATGGTTGTTACCGTAGTGGGCAGACTTATCTGCGGAGTACACTGGCTTACAGATATTCTTGGAGGAATTCTTATAAGTTCGGCACTCCTTTTCCTATTTAAAGGCATAGCAGATAAGGATCTAAGATAATAATAGCAAGAGATATTAAATATATATGAGTTAGTGACTGGCCCAGTCAGCGATAATGTCCGCTGTCTGGGTTATTTGATTATAATTGGTGATTTCCGGCTCTCCATCACCGCTTTGGATACCATAACTTCCAAAATAGGAATGAATGCCGCCGAGAATGATATGCTCCTCGGAATCCTTAGGCCAGTATTTCTTGCTCTTTTCATAATTTTCACGATCGAGTACTTGGTCATTCGAGCCATAAATCGAAAGGAGACGGAGATTGCTGTTTGATAGATCTTCCGTCGGATATGAAGCGCAAAGAATAATTCCGCTGTACTCAGAAGACATAGTTACATCTTCAGAACTGCCGCCTTCTTCGGGGATGAGGTTTTTCCCAAGATGAACACATGCAGCAACGCCTCCGAGAGAATGCCCTGCCAAGTACCAGTCGAGTTCCTCAGCTTCCTTGTTGAATTCCTCATACCCGGAAGTGATTCGGTCTACTGCATTTGTGCTAAGCAGTGCCAGGTTTTCAGGCATTCTTGGTAAAAGGCATATATATCCTCTTGCAGCAAGCTCATACATAAGTCCGTTGTAGGAGGTATATTCTACTTTTCCGCCCGGATAAAATACAATAACAGCCTTAATTTCCTGCTTTTGAGGGATAAAGACCGCTCCGTCTTTGGTTGAATATGAGTGCACGTCATTTCGAAGTAATTCCTGAATGTTCTCAGTAATGCTCAGGTCTGCGCGGTAGTAGCTGCTTGTGTACAGCTTGAAAGCGATTATGAGAACAGCAGCAATAAAAATGAGTGCTATTATTATCCATTTAAGAAATTTTTTTATTTTTTTCAAAGCATCACGCCTTCTTTACGGTATTTTTTTTATAATTTAGTATATCACAATGTGCGGGTTAAAATTGTAATAGTTGCATAAATATGATTTAAGATACTATAATAAAATTCCCAATTCAGTATTATGTAATAAAAAGAGAGGATAAAAATGTCAATATTAAAGCTAAAAGCAGCCACAAAAGATTACTTGTGGGGTGGAAACAAGCTTGTGGATGAGTTCGGAAAAATCCCGGCAGGTGATGTTACCGCAGAGAGCTGGGAACTTTCATGTTATCCGGGTAGCGAATCGGTAATAGAGAATGGAGATTTTGCGAATAAGACCATTACTGAATATATACAGCAAAACGGCAGGGGAGTTCTGGGATCAAAATGTGAACAGTTCAAAGATTTTCCTGTCCTTATCAAGTTCATTGATGCAAAAAAAGATCTTTCACTTCAGGTTCATCCGTCCGACGAATATGCAAAAGAGCATGAAAATCAGTATGGTAAAACCGAAATGTGGTACATTATCGATGCTGAAAAGGATGCCTTTTTATACTATGGCTTCAATCGTGAGATTACAAAGGAAGAATTTGCGGCAAGGATTGAAAATCAGACTCTGACAGAGGTTTTGAATGCATATCCGGTAAAAAAAGGTGACGTGATTTTTATTGAGGCGGGAACCCTGCATGCCATAGGTGCAGGCATACTTCTTGCAGAAATTCAGCAGAATTCGAATGTAACGTACCGCGTATATGATTATGGCAGACGTGATAAAAACGGAAATCTGAGGGAATTACATGTAGAAAAAGCTATGGATGTTACTACGCTTGCGCCGGTTACTAAGGTTCACCCTAAGGACGGTCACATCGCTGCATGTAAGTATTTCACTGTGGACAAAGTTGTTACATCACAACAGACTGGCAACAAATTCTGCGGAAATATCGGAAAGGAATCCTTCCTTCATGTACTTATAGTGGATGGAAGCGGAATAATACGCTGTGAAAACGAAGAAATGGTTTACAAAAAGGGTGACAGCTTTTTCCTTCCCGCAGGAAGTGGAGATTATGAGATAGAAGGGTGCTGCGAAGCACTTCTTACCTATGAAGAATAAATAACAACTGTGATATAAAACTGAATTAATAACTGGAGGCCTTCCGCAAATTCTGCGGAAGGCTTTGTTTATATTCAGCGTGGTAGATGGCCAATATGTTACCAAAGTGTTACACATATTTCAATATATCGAAAAAACACTTAAAAAATCCTTGACATTTTTCCTTCAAATGTTAGAATTGTTCCTATGTTGCAAAAAATTGCAAACATATAGACAATACCAAAAAGGAGGAAAAAAGTAATGGGGAAATTTTCTAGAATGGGGGCCGCCGCTCTTGTAGCAGCTTTATCATTTTCCATGGTTGCACCGATAAGTGCAAATGCGGAAATAATGAAGAATTATGATGCAGCGACGGATACATACACTTATTGTAACGAGGATACAAATGAGGTTGTAACTTTTAAGGCAGATGAGGGAAAGATGGAGGATACAAGCCTTCTTTATAACGAAAAGAAGGTTTATTACGTCAATGTAGGTCAGTATATGGAGATTCCTTCGATTTATACCACACCGGATGTCGTAAAGTTTACAGGTTTTAAGTCAAGCAGTAAGAATCTTAAACTCAGAATGTATGATTCTTTCGAAGCAACAAATACCGGAAGCCCGAAATATGCGTACTATAAGAAGGTGGATGGAAAAAAATTATATTTTTACAGAGATGTTAATGGAAACATGCAGTCTGCTGAGTGGGATGCGCTTAAGGAGATGTACAAGGGATCAGGATGGTACAGATTACAGTTCTATGCTAAGAAACCCGGTAAGTACAAGGTTAATTTTAACGCAGTTAACGCTCAGGGCGCTGTTGTAGCCAACAAGAGCATTACGATTATCGCTAAGGCTGATACGAGAGCAATCAAGTCAATTACCTTTGCCGGCAAGAATGTTCTAAAAGACACCGACGGAGATGGCAGAGACGATTATAGAAACTATTATGCAAAAACCGGCAACTACACAACAAAGAAAAAAGGTAAACTTGTTGTAACTGCCAATAAGGGTTATAAGATCAAAAAACTCGAAATAAGTAGTGCGGTTGTTGCAGCAGATAAGCCCGATGACGGATGGGAAGGAACAAAGAATAAAGGCACAGAAGAGGTTGATCTTAACGGAAACGGCAGAACAGATGATGTTGTAAACGGTCAGTCAGAGAAATCAGTAAACAGAGTCTGGAAAACCATTAAGAATAAGAAGACCTTAAAGCTCAGTACAACGAGCGAGGATGCAGAAGTAGATTACAGCCTGGTTAACAAGAAGGACAATAGCAAGACCAAGGTTAGAAAGACAAACGGAATAATTCATCCGACATTCCTTCGTGTAACATACTACGATACAAAGAATAAGAGGACAGTAAGAGAAGTATATGAGTTATGGCTTCTCAAAAAGTAATTGATTATGAAAAGAAATAAAAACAGTTAAACAGTACTCGGCAAAAACTGAATAACAGTAAAAATGCTTCCCCGATCGAAGCCTTCCCCTTTGGGGGGAAGGTGGCACGAAGTGCCGGATGAGGGGAAGCCTTTTTTCGTCTTCACGACAATTATTCGAATAATTTAAGCAACGTTCTCGTCTTTCTTGCCTGCATTCTTCTGATTTCTCTGTGCAATAAGTACCTTGGCAGCAATGCCTGCAAGTACAAGAGACAGAGCAACAAGAAGTACGGCGATTCCTGCCTGGATAAGAGCCCAAACATCTGCTGCACCTGTTGTGTAAGCAGTAAGCTTAGCTGTTATTGTCTGGAAAAGTGAGCAAACAGTTACAGCAAGCATAAAGATCATAGGAATGAAGAACATCTTGTTGTTCTTGCCTACAGCACCGAGCCATGTGCAAACAGCGATAAGACCTACAGCTGCAAGAAGCTGGTTTGCTGCACCGAACAGAGGCCAAATCTTTGTATAACCGGTCATACCAAGGCTTACACCAAGAACAACTGTTATTGCTGTTGCAACATAAGGATTGGCAAGTACCTTCTTGTATCCGGTAGCATCCTTTGCTGTCTGGCCCTGCTCAAGGAAGAACTCCTGGAACATGTATCTTGCAAGTCTTGTAGCTGTATCAAGTGATGTCAGACAGAATACGGATACTGCAAGGATAAGCATCTGGTACATGATATTCTGTACGCCGGGAGCAAAGCTTCCGATCATAGCTGAAAGACCGCCGGCAAATACCTGTGTGGGGCTTGCGTAGGTTCCGTCAGAAGCTGCAGACCATACAAAGCCGATTGCACAAAGAGAGATAACAGCAACTGTACACTCGATGAGCATTGAGCCGTATGCAACGGGGCGTGCGTTCTTCTCATTATCAAGCTGCTTAGCGGTTGTTCCGGATGAAACAAGTGAGTGGAATCCGGAGATAGCGCCACATGCGATTGTTACGAAAAGTGCAGGGAAAGCGGTTCCTGTTGTGAATACGCCGGTTCCCTTAAGAGATGCATCTCCCATAGCGGGAACTGCAAACTGGCCGTGGCCTGTAACTACTGCACCGAGTACAGCGATAACACCTGCTGCAATCATGAAGTAGAGAAGGAAAGAGCTGAGATAATCTCTGGGCTGCAGAAGGATCCATACAGGAGTTACTGAAGCAACCAGGATGTAAGCTCCAAGTACCCACATCCAAGCGTTGTATGAGAGTGCGATAGGATGGAAGTTAAGGCCGATAGCCACAATAGCAGCTATGCCAACACATCCGAATACAGAAGCAACACCTACAGGGGCATTTTTTCTGTAAACAAAATAACCAAATACCATAGCAAGTGCTATGAAAAGTAATGAAATCATTGCTGTGGACTCGTTTGCGGCAAGAGTTGCACCCTCAACAGCAGCGCCTGCAGCGGTAGTTGTACCAAAAGTACTTGCTACGATTGAACTGAAGGCTGCTACAACAAGCAGAAGTGTCAGATAGCCGAAAGTAAGGAACAACTTCTTAGCTGTTCTTCCCATGGAATCATCAATGATTTCGCCGATAGACTGTCCCTTGTGACGAAGGGAAGCGAAAAGAGCGCCAAAATCATGGACACCTCCAAAGAAAATACCTCCGATAAGAACCCAGAGCAGAACCGGAACCCATCCGAAAACTGCGGCCTGAATAGGACCGTTGATGGGGCCTGCACCTGCGATTGATGAAAAATGGTGACCCATAAGTACGGGTGTTTTTGCGGGAACATAGTCCATGCCATCCTCAAGCTCGTGAGCCGGAGTCTTACGGCTGGGATCGATTCCCCACTGTTTTGCAAGCCAGCCGCCATAGAAAACATAACCGGCAGCGAGGATTGCAACACTTACAATAAGTAATACTGCTGCATTCATACTTTTTCTCCTCCTTAGAAATCCCCTTAGGGTATATGTCAACTGACGGATTTATAATCCAGATCAGTTGCAGCCTCAGTGATGTTATTACAGATAACATGTGTTTTGCTATAGACATCCGAAAGCAGTTCTTTCAGCTCGCGCCCTGAATAATTGGTGCTTACTTCACCATCATCCATGGAAATAACCGCGAGCCTAGCCTCGCTGTGTCCACGGAAATTGAAAAGATAACCTCTGTCGTAACGGAACTTTCGAATGGCCTTTTTTAATGATTTATCCGGTGTCTTGGAAGTCAGAATCACGAAAGTCAGATATGTGCACATGTGATCCTTCTCGGGATATTTCTCGCCGTGTCTTACCAGTTCAGGTTCTGCGTAATCCGTGATGACCGACATGATGTCATTAAGAGTGTCCTCTGTCAGCGCGTCTTCCTTTATAAAAAGAACATGCTCAAATGCCTTGATGGACCAGAGAGTTGCTTCTTTTTTTAGTACATACTTTTCGCTGAGTGAGCAGAACCGTGCGTATGCGGCGTAATCAGTGTCCCCCAAACTGAAATTTTCAGTGATATCGAAGCTGGCTTCGTATCTGCGAAGAAGCTCCTTTAAATAAGCATCCCTGAAATTCATACAAACCTCTTTCCCATAATCAGCAATTCGTATAAAAACACTTCGAATTAACTGATTAAATATAACTTAGAGTCACTTTATCACTTTGACGCGCTATTGCAAGATGACAAATTTAATCAGTTTTTTTGAAAATAGATTAATTTTGTAATGTATTTTGGGAAATTTGCTATTTTTTTGCGTTATATTTATACTTAATAAAGAGGCATCAAGTGCTGAATCTGACGGGGAGATAGAGAGCTCTGAGAGAGTTGCTCTTCCCTGCCCGTTTAAATGGCCGGTAAGGCTGGCAAATCTGAAGAGGTGTCTGCTGGTAACAAAAATTCCTGTCGAAGATACCGGTAAAGAGCTGGTGATTATAAATCTCCACCTGGAGGAGATTTTAATCAGGTCTTTTCAAACATAGAAAAATACCCTTAAATAACCAAGCTTAAGGGCATTTTATTGTTTCGATATCATATGTTACGGATACGTTTTGGGATTCGGTATTTCCGGCCCATTTATTAAGGATACGTTCAAGCACCACTTTTACCGAGTCTTCGCGATTTGACTCCGGAATCAGAAGCCAGAACTGATTTTTACCCTTTCTTGTGAATACATCGCTGAATCTCATGGATGATCTCAGAACACCGGCAAATGCATCCATTATTTCCTCAGTCCGGTCACTTTCAATACCCTCAGCAAAATTCAGTGTAATTATTCCAAACTGAACCAGAGAATTATAATTAAAAATTGAACGCTTTAAATAGCGGTAAACAGTTGTAAAGGCCTCGTTTGATACTTCATATGAGCCACTGGGTTCGCCTCGTTCATCAAGAACTGCGAAACTGTTCTTGATGTTGGTGTTGATGTCAGGAAGTGGCTTTGCATCATCTGACTGGAAAAGGCAAAAGCTGTGTTTACCGTTCTGCTTAACCTGGTAGAGTGCTTTATCGGCTTTTTTGAAAAGTTCTCCGTACTCTGTGCCCTCTGCAGGTACAAATACGGCTCCTACGGAGACTCCGAGCGGAATATCCACCTCATTTCCCAGAATTCTTTCGGCTTCGGCCTTCAGCATGCGGTTAAGCTGCTTGGTTTTGGCATCTATTATGAATTTATCCTTGATGTTGTTGCAGAAAATGATGAACTCATCACCGCCGATTCTGCCCACGACATCTTTATTCCTGATGACGGTTTTTAAAATTCCGGCAAAGCTCACAAGAACTTCATCGCCCGCATCGTGCCCTACGAGATCATTAACCAGTTTGAAGGAATCAAGGTCGATAACCATGAGGACTCCGGACCTGTGCTTACAGCACTCTGAGATCTCTGATTCAGCATAACTCTTGTTATATAATCCGGTAAGCAGATCCGTTCTGGCCTCAGCTTCGAGGTTTTTCATATGCTGAATATTGTCAAAAACACGCCCGACGCGGCTAAGAAGAATGTCCTTGCTGCAAGGCTTATGGATATAATCGGCAGCGCCGACCCTGAAACCCATTGTTTCCTGTTCTTCTCGTTCATCCGAGGTCATGAAAATCATGGGTACGCCTGAGCCGTATTTATCCTTGAATTTCTTTTGAAGCTCGAAACCGGACATGTGCGGCATAAGAAGATCTGTAATTACAAGTTGGGGATTTTCTTTATCAAAAACAGAAAGAGCCTCTTCACCTGAAGAAGCGCAGACTACGTCATAATCATTCTCAAGCATGGTTTTTGTAATGTAACGGTATATTTCTTCGTCATCTACAACCATAATTTTTTGCATAGTAACACCTCGGCTGTTTTTGTGAGCAGATTTCCGAGAACGTTACTATTTTACCATGTTTGTGGTAAGATAGACTCGCTATGCTCATTAATTTTATGAAAATTTTATGAGAGGGAAAAAAGTTTGGGAGGAAATAAAAATGAGTGAACAAAGATTTGACCCGATGACGGGTCAGCCCATTAATTCGGTAAATTCAAGCAGTTATAAGTTTGATCCCATGACAGGTAAACCGATTAATCAACAGCCTGTCACACAGCAGACGACATATGCTTATGATCCGGTAGCTATTGAGAGGGAACAATCAGCCAGGAACAAAAAACTTGCCCTTGTAGTACTTGGAATAGGAGCTGTGCTGTTTCTTGTTCTTATAGTTTTCGGGGCATTTAGCGCAGTAAAGTATTTTAGTGAGAAGCTTCCGAACCAGGATGCAGAGCTTATCGGACAAAATACGGTGGAAGAGCCCGCAGAACCGGATGAACCTGTGGTAGATGAACCTTTTGTGGAAGAGCCTGCAGAGGAACCTGTAGACGAGGAACCTATAGAGGAGGCTGCAGAGGAGCCGGCAGTGGAAGAGGCTGCAGAGGAGCCGGCAGTGGAGCCCACAGAGGAGGCTACAAGTGAACCGGCAGTAACCGAAGAAAATACGCTTCAGGCAAATACACCCTCAGGAGACAGAAAATCCTGTGATCCTTATGATATTTCTGCATTTACGGTTGGAAGAATTACTTATCAGCTCCCTGAGAAAGTTAGCGACTTTCTGGAGGACGGCTGGTCCTTTAGCAGTGAGCAGGATGCATCAACAACTATTCCGGCAGGCGGACTTGAGTGCATGTGGCTCTACTATCCCGGGGATGAAGCACATGTAATGACCAGTATCAGGAACTTCAGCCTTGATGTTAAGGAAGCCAGAGACTGTTATATTACTGAAATTGATTTCAACACACCTACGGTACAGACCATGGGCGTACCCGTAACAGCTCATGGAAAAGATATATCTGTCGGCATAAGCACCAAAGGGGACGTTATAAAGGCTCTTGGAGTGCCGGACAGAGAGAATGATAACGCATATTACTACTATGGGGAAAATGCCGATGAGGATGAGTCCTCATATAAATACACGACAATTATGATGGACGATGATGACATTGTTGAGATAATCTCGGTGCGTAATGAGCTTGAACCCACTGATCTGGAGCAGACAGAGGTAAGCACGGATGCTCCCGACTATCTTAGCTATTACGTTGCGCCTTCATCACTTGGAAGTGATCCGTTATCCGGTAATTTCAAGCTAAATGGCGTAGTTTACAACCTTCCAGTACCGCTCCAGGTTCTTGTGGACAATGGCTGGAAGTACGACTATGACGAATCATATTCAATCGGAGCCGGACAGGGCGGCGTTATTGATATGTATAAAGGTGACAGCCGTATTTACATTGTGGCTTATAACAGCTCCGATAAAGCATGCATCCTTAAGAACACTATTGTGACCAGTCTGACTGTATATCAATCAGACTATTATCCGGTTGATATAGAGTTTCCAGGCGGCCTCAATCCTGATATGACCGAAAATGAGGTTAAGACCTTTTTGAACGAAAATAATATTACAAATTACGACTATACCAGGAATATCGCAATTTATACTATTCCTTTTGATCAGACCGGTGACGACAGAAGCCAGTCAGGCAACAGATATGAGATAAATTTAGGCGAGGATGGTGTTATCTATAGTATTGATATCACATGCTATGGATGGCTTGCACAGTAACACCCGAATAATGGTATAATAATAGTACTACTGTAGTTTTTTATGAGGGGTATACCATATGAGGACTGATAGTAAAAACGGAAAAGTGACAGTTTATCCTGAGGGCAGGATAGATTCCAATACAGCTGACGGGGTTTTCAAGGAACTTGAGGAGATTACCGCGGAAAATGAAGGCGCAGAATTTGAAATCAACATGGAGGCGGTTGAATATATTTCCAGCGCCGGGCTGCGATCCTTCATGAAGCTCCAAAAGAGCGGAATTTCAATGAAACTTACCGAACTTAGCCCTTCAGTTTACGAGATATTTGAGGTGACCGGTTTTACCGAAATTCTAGATATTAAAAAGGCGTATCGCAGGATTTCCGTGGATGGCTGTGAAGTCATCGGGCGCGGCTTTTATGGGACTGTGTACAGGATAGACGATGATACCATTGTCAAAGCTTATAGCTCGCCGGATAGCTTATCCATGATAGAGAATGAGCAGAAAAAGGCAAAACAGGCCTTTCTCAACGGAATTCCCACAGCAATATCGTATGATATTGTGAGAATCGGGGACAGCTACGGATCTGTATTTGAGATGCTAAAGGCAAATACCTTTAATGATCTAATAAAGGATAATCCTGAGGATGCTGATAATATCATTAAGACCTATGTGGATTTTATTAAGCAGGTTCATGAGACAGAAATGCCCCCCGGCGAACTGCATTATGCCAGGGATAATTTCTTACAAGCGTTGGACGTGGTGCGGAAATATTTATCTGACGATGAGTACGAGATATTAAAAGGATATTTGCAGAAGCTCCCGGATGATAATCACGTTATACACGGCGATTTTCAGATGAAAAATGTGATGATGGTGGACGGGGAGCCCATGCTGATAGATATGGACACCCTTGCCGTGGGACAGCCGATTTTCGACCTTGCGGGTCTTTATGTTTCCTATAAGTCATTCGTGGAGGATGAACCCGGAAATTGCATGATGTTCTTGGGAATACCGGATGAAATGGGAGACAGAATCTGGAACGGAATAATAGATAACTATTTTTCCGAAAAGTCAGCAGCAGAAAAGGAATCTATCTGTGACAAGATCAAGCTGGCTGCGGCAATACGCTTCCTCTATATTCTGGAGATATCGGATTACAAGAATTCGGACCTCGGTCAGGTAAGAATAGAGCATACCAAGGAGCACATAAAGGAACTCATTCCGAAGGTCGATTCATTACTTTTTCCATGAAGTGGCAATCGTGAAGATATTTTTATCGTCCTCACGCTTGTATGAGACTTCATCCATACTCTTCTTTACTATGAAGATTCCAAGACCGCCAATTTTCCGTTCCTCAGCGGAAAGAGTGGTGTCCGGATCTTCTCTTTCAAGAGGATTATAGGCAAAACCGGAATCAATGAAAGTTATAGTGGCTTTGGAGGCATTTTGATCAACATCAATTAAAATGGTCGCATCACCGCTGCCATCACTATAGGCATAGCTTGCTATATTGACAAAAATCTCTTCAACCGCAACATCAATCTGCATCTGAACCTTCATGGTGCAGCCTGCGTTTTCAAGCTCTTCGTCAACAATGGCAAGAAGATCGTTCAACTTTTCCACTTTCGCTTCAAGAGTTATTTCTTTCATGGCGGTACCCCTCATATAAATCTGTTATAATAATACCATACACCAAAAAATATGAAAATATTAGTTGCATATCGACTAATCCACAAAAGATGAAAGATAGGGCAGGATGTTTTGCTCTATATGATATATAACAGAAGCACAACACGTATTAGAATAAGACCATGAACAAAACAAAAACATGATTAAAGCCAAAAAGGAGGAGATATCATGAATATAACACTTGAAGCTATTGAAAAAGTAATGGAACTTACAGGCGTGGAGTACAAAACAGCAAAGGAAGCCCTTGAGAAAACAGACGGCAACATTGATGAGGCTGTAAAGCTTATTCAGCCTTCCGCAAATGACATCGGCGATGACGTTAAGTGCCTCATTGATCAGCTTAAGAAAAAAGTTGGAGAGGGCAATGTAGATCGTATCCAGATCAAGAAGGATGATGAGGTTATTCTCAGTGTTCCCGTAAATGTCGGAATTATCGGCGGCATCGTTGGTCTTGCAACTGCCCCCTGGGCACTGATTGCCGGATCTGTTGCAGCTTTCGGACTTGGATGCAAACTCATCGTAGTGAAGAAGGATGGTTCTACAGACGAAATTAAGTAAAAACTGAATAAGGTAACGCAGAAATACCTCAAAAGCCGAGTCTTTTGGGGTATTTCTTTTTGTGAATAAATGTTTATAATGATAAAGATTCTTGTTATACCCGAAGGAGTTTTAAAATGGTAATGCTTAAGCAGATGATAATTCTGTTCGTTTTAATGGGCGTAGGAATTATCTGCAGAAAAACTAAGATGATGAACGATGCGGTCAGTAAAGGAATGTCCGCCATCGTAGTAAATATTGCAAGTCCGGCATTTATTCTGTCTGCGGGAATAAACCAGGAGACATATATCGGACCTGACATGCTGATAACCTGTGCAATAGTAACGGTTGTTATCTATGCAGAGCTTATAATTATCGCGGTTTTCCTGCCAAAGCTCCTTCGAGTGGATGCTAAGCATGTGGGGACCTACAGAGTTATGACAATATTCTCAAACATAGGCTTCATGGGCTTCCCTATAATTCTTGCGATGTATGGCGAGACGGGACTTTTATATGCTGCGTTTTTCCAGTTTCCCTTTAATCTTCTGATCTACACCTATGGCATAAGTGTTATGCAGGGTGATAGCAAAGACGGAGAAGGGCTGAATATCCAGTGGAAAAAGATCTTTAATGTAGGCGTCATAGCAGTTTTTGTGTCCGTTGCACTCTTTTTATTCAGGGTGAGGGTTCCAGCTTCCATTGAGAGTGTCATAGATTCTCTGAGCGGCCTTACGGTGCCCATGAGTATGATGGTAATAGGTTATTCTCTTGCGGGAATGAAGCTTAAGGAGCTGTTTTCCAAAAAGAGGCTCCTGGTATTTGCACTCATTAAGCTGATCATAATACCTGTTGTTACCATTTTCTGGCTGCATTTCTTCATCACGGACAAGATTCTGCTCGGTGTATGCTTCGTTATGGTTGCAACTCCGGTAGGAAGTATGACAGCTATGCTGGCTGAGGCCTATGACGGGGACAAAGAAACAGCATCTATGGGCGTTGCGCTGACGACGCTTTTGTCGGTGTTTACAATTCCGCTGTGCGGATTGTTTGTTCAAAGCTTGAGGTAGCCGGTTATGACTACATTAGAGATTCTGAGATTACTTATTTTTCCTAAAACTGTATACGTGAGTGAGGATCGTAGACTTTCTGTGGTCGACAGAATTGAGGACGGGGAAGCTGTCAGGATTTTTTATTCAGATAAAACCAGAGAGTCTGGAGTTTATCTGGAAAAACATAAACGTAAGTATCCGCTTTTTAAATATATGGTGATGCTGAAGGATATCTGCAGAAAATACAGCGGATTACATAAGGCACTCATGATAGGCGGTGGAGGGCTGGTTTTTTCAGAGGTATTCCTTGGAATTGATAAAAAGAATTCCATGACCGCGGTGGAGATGGATAATCGCTGTATAGATGTAGCAGACAGATTCTTTGGAATAAAAGAAAGCGACAGGCTTGAAATAAAATGCATGGCAGGCGAAAGCTACATATCACAGATTGCGGAATATAACCTTAGAGTAAGTGATAACAAGAAAATTCTCTATGATTTTATCCTGTACGATGCCTATGTAGGAGACAGGATAGCAAGAGGGCTTGTTACCGAGAATATGCTGAAAATGGCAAAGATGATCATGAAGCCTGATGGAATTATCGCTATGAATGTTATCAACGATGCAGGTGGAACTGTGAAGATGCAGACTTATATTACGCAGAAGTTCCTGCAGGGGATATTCAAATATACGAGCCTTACAATGTGTGAAAACAGAGGAAACAGTATTCTTCTGGCTTCTGACAGAATGCTATAGATGAGTCATACAATATTGTATGGGTGGTTGTATGGTGGTCATACTCCGACATATCTTCGGCGAAGGTATATACCTAAACCCAGTAGCCCGAAGGTCTCAGTGAAGTGGAAGATAAGTGAGGACCATACAATACCTATTCTATAGTCGCCTACAGTTACTGTCTGCATTCCGAGCAAAACGAAGGATATCAGGAAAAAACTTATAAGTAAAAGGGCCATTGCTTTTAATAGTCTGTCCTTAAGACATATTCCCGTCATGAAAAGACCTAGAAGGAGCGCCACAAGAAGGCTTATATATTTAAAGCCGTGAGAGCTGTTGTAAATCATGACATATTGCTCACGAAGTTCTTTCGTGTAATCGGCAAGTTCTGTAAGATTCAAAATGAATTTCCTGTATACAATTGAAGAAATATCATAAACAAGGCGTACGCCGACCAGTATCACGCCCCAGAGCTCAAGGAGCTGGATTATTGCATCACCGGAGAGAGTCGGAACGCTTGAGCCCATTACCTCCTGCTGAAGGACCGCCATTTTGAGTTTGTCGGATTCCTCCACGACAGAGAGGGATTTTTTTAGCGCACGCCATTTTGACACGAAAACAAAAGCCATCACGAGAAGCATGAGTGATGACACGATGAACTGGCTCATCAGAATGCGGGAATTCAGCATGTCCGGACGGGATGCGTTTTTCGATCTGATAAGCTTTCTTGCAATAAACAGTATTAAGTTCGCCAGGAGATGAATTCCTGACGCGCAGAATAATGAATTCGATAAATAATGAGTTTTTCTGTTTATGAACATATTGTTATTTTATCACGCTTTGATATAATGGAACACTGTACGAGGGGACAAAAACATTTATAAAATGGAGGAAAGTGTATGAGAAAGTTTTCAAAAATCGGTGCAACCGCACTTGCGCTTGCGCTGTCCGTAGCGTTCGCTACGCCGGCTTCTGTTAATGCCGCAAACTACCCTGTCAAGTATATTGAGTTAGAGAGGGAAAAAACAAATGTTACTTATTCCAGCAAGCTTATTACCGAAGATAATACGATAATATACCAGACTACGGATTATAAGGCATTTCAGGCGGAGGCTGCGAAATATTCCGGCGATAGCACTGTTAAGAGAGTGACCACTACAGTCAAGGGAAACAAAACATATTATTTGGTAAGGACAACAGTTAAAAACGAGATTTCGGGAGCAACCGGATCAGATGCAGATCCGAAGGCTACATATGCTGAGGAGGAGACATTAACTAAGCGAATTTATATAAATTCTGATGGACCGACTCTTTTGGGTGTCGGACTCAGAAATGGCGATGTTGCCATAAAGAAGCTTAAATCATCCAAAAACAGTGTCCTCACAGCAACAATTGACCGTAGTAAGGGCGGTGTTGCAAAGACTGATGAAAATGCTGATATTGAAAAGGATAAGGATGGAAATTATTATTACCGTACTTCAACAGGACAAAAGATAATAATTCCGAAGAATGCTAAAGGAACCGGATACGACAAAGAATCAGCAGAATATAAGAATTCAAACGGTTCAGCTGCGGCAGTCTACATAAAGCTTACCCCTAAGAGATGCGGCACATCAAAGGTTTCCTTTGCTGTTTACAATAAATACGGTAAACAGACAGGAAAGATTGCTGTTAAGATCACAGTAAGAAGTGATGGAGATGTCTTTAAGACCTTCTCTTTTGGTGGAAAATCCCTGATTCAGAAACATTATGGGGACAAAAACTATATAAACTATGGCAGAAAAGTAAATTCCTATGATTATAATCTTTCAACAAAGAAAAAAGGCAGGCTTGTAGTTAAGGCCAATAAGGGCTATAAGATTGTAAAAATTCTCGTTGGAACGTATGAAAAGCCGAAGTCTATAAAAGGCGTGGATTATGATAAGTATTCCAATACATACTATGATGTTGATAATGAGTATGGATCTTCGTCTGCAAAAGGTAAGACTAATGCTACACCCCATGATTATAACGGAGACGGAGATGTATTGGATAAGGTTTATGGTAATTACGAGTACAATCGTGGTATGAAATACAAGACGGTTAAGTCCGGAAAAACCATAAAGCTTGGACAATATGGATCTAATTCAGGAAAGTGGACTACAACAGAAGTTGACAAGGATGCTAAACTAGGAAATAGGACTACGACTATTGACGAAGTATATTACTCAGACTATGCGCCTACAAATATTATGGTAGTCTACTACGATATTGAAGACAAATACTATGGAGTAACCAGCACAACCATCTATGCGAAGGCAAAGCAGCCTAAGGGTAAGAAATCAAAGAAATAATTTTGGTTTGATGGATATAGTTAAAGCCTCGGAGCTAATCACATGCTCCGGGGCCTTTTTAATGGTTTTGGATGTTATTATATCAGGTATCCTGCGCTGCCTTGCATATAAGATCAACACAGCCGTCAATGCCTAACGTTGAACTCTTTACCGCCAGATCGTAGAATTCGGCGCTTCCGAAAGTGGTATCGGTGTAGTGCTTACAATATTTCTTCCTGGTCCTGTCAACTGAATGCATATGCTCGAGAATTTTCTCATCAGAGACACCGGGCATTTTTCCGCGCATGCGCTGCAGGCGGAAATGCTCTGAGGCAGCGATGAATACGTGGAGAGTGTGGTCGTACTCTTTAAGAATGATATTGGCGTTTCTTCCGACAATTACGCAGTTACCCTTTTCAGCGACTTTTTTTATGGCCTCCTTTTGTGCGTTGAAAAGGCGCTCATCCAGGGGCTTGTTATAGAAATCAAAAAGACTCTGGCCGAATCCGAACTCTGTAGGAACACGTTCATCGTAGTAGCGGACTTCCTCCGGAGAGAGGTTACCGCTTTCGATAGCAGCTTTTAATATCATATCCTTGTCACAATAATAGAATCCAAGTCTGTCAGCGACAGCCTGGCCGATGGTGCTTCCGCCGGCACCAAACTGTCTGCTTATAGTTATTATATTCTTCATAAATTCCACCGTTATTTATAAGACTTTATTTAAGAAATCTATGGTTCTTTCTTCTTTGGGATTAAGGAGAACTTCCTGAGGAGTTCCTTCCTCAACGATATAGCCCGCATCCATGAAGATAACCCTGTCGGCCACCTCACGCGCAAAGCCCATTTCATGCGTTACGATAACCATGGTCATTCCGTCTGCCGCAAGGTCTTTCATAACCTGCAAAACCTCGCCTACCATTTCGGGATCGAGAGCAGAGGTGGGTTCGTCGAAAAGCATGATGTCAGGTTCCATGCAAAGAGCCCTTGCGATAGCTACGCGCTGCTTCTGACCGCCTGAAAGCTGGCTGGGGAAGCTGGATTCTTTGTCTGCAAGACCGACCTTCTCAAGCATTTTCTTGGCCCTCTTTACGGCTTCATCCTTGCTGCACTTTTTGAGCTGAACGGGAGCCAGAGTCAGGTTATCCAATATATTCAGGTTGTTGAAAAGATTGAAATGCTGGAAAACCATGCCGATATTTTCGCGGACATGATTGATGTTTACCTGCTTTTGAGTGATATCTTTTCCATCAATAACAACTGTTCCCGATGTGACCTTCTCAAGCTTGTTGAGACAACGAAGAAAGGTTGATTTTCCGGAGCCGGAGGGGCCTATTACACAGACCACTTCTCCCTTATGTATTTCTGCGGAAATGTCTGAAAGTACTTCCAGACTTCCGTAGCATTTCTTTAAGTTTTGAACTTTTATCTTGATTTCGTTTTTATCTGCCAACGCTGAGCCTCCTTTCAACCACCTTTGCGCTTCGTGAAAGGATAGTTATAACGATAAGGTACATGATTCCGACGATAGCCCATGTCTGGAAGGACATGAAGGTGTTCGCCTGTACGTTTTTAGCCGTGTTGACGAGCTCCGGGAAGCCGATTACCGACAAAATCGAGGTATCCTTAAGAGTGATTATGAACTGATTGATGAAAGTGGGGATCATGGTCCGAATAGCCTGAGGAAGAACGACTTTTCTCATAGCCATTCCGTAGGTGAGACCGAGTGATCTAGCTGCTTCCATCTGACCGATATCAACTGACTGAATGCCCGCGCGGACAATTTCAGCCATATATGCGCCGCAGTTCAGTGCAAGACAGATTGTTCCTGCCTGAAGTGCAGTCAGGCTTATTGAAAAGCCTCCGATGATTGTATTGAAAAAGTACGGAACTCCGAAATAAACAAAAAACGCCAGAACAATCATAGGAACGCCTCTTATGACGTCTACGAAAATCTGGGAAATGATGTTGCAGGCTCTGTTTTTAATAACACCCATTATTCCGAAGATCATACCGATAATGCATGCAAAAAACAGGCCCAGAAGGGCAAGAAGAAGTGTTCTTCCGAGAGCCACCAGCAGCATACCGCCATATACTGTAATAATCTTAACCATTTATTTGTTCCTCATAAAAATGCACAATAGCCTGCAAAAGCCCCATAATGAGGCTTTTTGCAGGCAATAATAATTAGTTTTATTCACCAAGATATTTAGCTACGATCTCGTCGTATTTTCCGTTTGCCTTGATGTTTGCAAGTCCCTTGTTGAACAGGTCTACAAGCTCCTGATTGTCTGCGTTGAAGATAGCAAAGCCGTACTGAGCAGGATCATTACCTGTTCCGTCCACGATTTTCATGGAAAGTCCGGAATCCTTGATGTTGGCAGCCATGATCGGTGTGTCATCAAAGGTTGCAGCAACCTGTCCGCCTACAACGGCCTGATACATGGTCGGTGAATCCTCAAAATATGTAACGGTGAAGCCGTACTGATCAGCAAGACTCTCAGCATAGGAAGCACTCATGGTACCTGTCTTAACAGCAACAGACTTGCCGCTAAGTCCGTCAAAGCCTGTGATGTCTGAAGATGCTTCTACAGCCATGCTCTGGTTTGCATCGTAGTAACCGTCTGAGAAGATCCAGCCGGACTCTTTTCTCTCATCTGTGATGGATGCACCGGCGATCATACCGTCTGCCTGACCTGCCTGGCAAGCAGCGATTGAAGCGTCCCAACCAAGAACCTGCATCTCATATTTAAAGCCCTGATCTTCAGCGATAGCTGCGAGAATATCCATATCAATTCCGACAAAATTACCGCTGTCATCGGTGTACTCAAATGGCTTGAAGGATGTATCTGTAGCGATTTTCCAAACTTTGCCCGAAGCATCGCCTGCGGGAGCCTCTGCAGCTGCCTCATCAGTGGTTGATGCTGGCTGTGCTGACTCGCCTGAAGCGCCGCCACAGCCGGCTACAGTAGCCATCATACATGCCATTACAATACCTAACAATTTCTTTTTCATAACCTCTCACTCCTTCCGTGTACGATTGGAATTTATCTAAAAAAATGGGGCATCGGCTAATCGAAATAGCAGACGCCCTTGTCTTTGATATTGATAATATAGCGGATTTTCGGCTGTAATGCAAGGTTTTAATTCGCTCTTCAAATGACTGCCGCCATGCAATATACTGTATTGATAGAAAGGAGCAGCTAAATGAGTATTTTAAATGTTGAACATCTGACACATGGTTTTGGAGACAGAGCCATTTTTGATGATGTGTCATTCAGACTCCTCAAAGGGGAGCATATAGGACTTGTTGGTGCAAACGGTGAGGGCAAATCCACCTTTATGAACATAATCACTGGTAAATTAATGCCTGATTCCGGCAATATCGAATGGGCTAAGAACGTT
Organism: Butyrivibrio sp. ob235; assembly: GCF_900109475.1. Taxonomy (NCBI): domain Bacteria; kingdom Bacillati; phylum Bacillota; class Clostridia; order Lachnospirales; family Lachnospiraceae; genus Butyrivibrio; species Butyrivibrio sp. ob235. The sequence goes on along the minus strand of NZ_FOBE01000024.1, from coordinate 19,306 downwards.
AAGGTCGGTTATCTTGATCAGCATGCAGTCCTCAGAGAGGGTATGACGATAAGAGATGTCCTCGCTTCAGCCTACGAGCCTCTTTTTGATATGGAAAAACGCATGAATGAAATATGTGATGCGATGGGTGAGGCTGATGAAAAGCAGCTTGAGGAGTATATGGAAGAGCTGGGAACTATCCAGGACCTTCTGACAAATCACGATTTTTATCTGATAGATTCCAAGATCGAAGAGGTATCAAGAGCGCTGGGATTCCTGGAACTCGGCCTTGAGCGCGATGTAACGGAGCTCTCCGGAGGCCAGAGAACCAAGATTCTTCTCGCAAAGCTATTATTGGAGAAGCCGGATATTCTTCTTCTGGACGAGCCCACAAACTATCTGGACGCGGAGCATATCGTATGGCTGACCAGATATCTCCAGGAATATGAAAATGCCTTTATTTTAATATCGCATGATATTCCATTTATAAACAATGTTGTGAATATCATTTATCACATGGACGGACAGACTCACAGTCTCGACAGATATGTGGGTGATTACGATAAGTTTATGGAAGTCTATGAGGTAAAGAAGGCACAGAGAGAAGCTGCATATAACAGACAGCAGCAGGAGATTGCGGATTTAAAGGACTTTGTCGCCAGGAATAAGGCAAGAGTTGCAACCAGAAACATGGCGATGGCGAGACAGAAAAAGCTCGATAATATGGAGCTTATTGAGAAGATTCAGGAAAAGCCCAAGCCGGAGTTCTATTTCAAGACAGCTAGGACACCGGGGAAATACCTGTTTGAGCTCAAGGATCTCATAATAGGCTATGATGAGCCGCTTTCAAAACCGCTCAATCTGGCAATTGAGAGAAATTCATTTCTGGTACTTACCGGTGCGAACGGAATCGGTAAAACCACACTGTTAAAGAGCATTCTGGGAATAACACCCGCTATTTCAGGCAAGGTTACCAGGGGTGAGAACGTTGAAATCGGGTACTTTGAACAGGAAATGTCGCCTGATATCGAGACTACCTGTCTCGAAGAGATATGGAATGAATTCCCGTCATTTTCTCAGTATGAAGTGAGGTCGGCACTGGCGAAATGCGGTCTTACCACCAAACATATAGAGAGCAAATGTAAAGTACTCTCCGGTGGTGAGCAGGCAAAGGTTCGCCTGTGTAAGCTTATGAACAGGGAATCCAATATTCTTGTACTCGACGAGCCCACGAACCACCTTGATGTAGATGCTAAGGAAGAGCTTCACAGAGCGCTTAAAGAGTACAAGGGAACCGTGCTTATGGTCTGTCATGAGCCTGAATTTTACGAGGATCTTGCTACGGAAGTAATAGATTGTACAAAGTGGACGACTAAGATCTGACATGCTGATACCAATATCGTATAAAATAAAAAATCCGCGGCAAGGCCGCGGATTTTAAACTTTATGCAAAAGTCTTATAGTATTCTTCAAGTGCTTCCTCAATCATTTTCAAAAGATGTCTCATAACCCTGTCCCCCTTTCTTAAACAAGATATGTACTATATGTTTCATCTCATGCCGTTTTCCGTCGGCGTTATTTCGTATTTCCTTTATCTGATTACAGCATAACACCTTGCATAGCTGTTGTATAATACATATATAAGAGGGTAAGATATACCTAAAAGGTATATATGAAAGGAGAGCAATATGGAGCTTCGACATATCAGATATTTCCTTACAATAGCAGAAGAAGGCAGCTTTACAAAGGCCGCAGAGAAGCTATGCATTGCACAGCCTCCGCTAAGCCGTCAGATAAGGGATTTGGAGGAAGAGCTTGATACGCAGCTGTTCGTAAGAAAAGCAAGAGGACTTGAGCTTACGGAGTCGGGAGAGCGTTTTATGCAGTACGCAAGGAGAATTAAGCAGCTCTCCGATCAGTCTCTTGAGGATATCAGAGAGATGAGAGAAGGCCTTACAGGCAGGCTGTACCTTGCTACGGTTGAAGGACATGCACCTGAACTGTTCGCAAGCTGGATCTGCGATTTTAAGAAGAAATATCCGCTTGTTGAATACGAGGTGTGGAACGGAAATTCCGACGATGTTGTGAAGAGAGTTCATGCAGGACTAAACGAGATAGGAGTTATAACGCTACCCTACGATGAAGAGGGTCTGGACGGGCGGCTTGTTTACACGGAGCCCTGGGTTGCAATGATACCGGAAAATCACCCGCTTGCCACAGAAAAAGGCGATTCCATAGAAATCGCCAAGCTTGCACCCTATGAGCTTATTATTCCCTCCAGAAGATCCAGAAGAAAAGAGATAGAGAACTGGTTTGCACCCTTAAACTGTGAACCAAAGATAATCTGCCGCATAGCGCACATGCTGAACGCCTACGAACTGACTGCAGGCGGACTTGGAATCGCAATTTATCCCGCATCTGCCGCCAAATATATCAGTAAAGGCGTAGTTATTAAGCGCATCGCCAAGCCGGATGTCACCGCAGGCTATGTACTGGTCAAAAGTTCAAAGCGCAATCTTTCCAAGGTTGCAGAGGAATTCTGGAACATGGTTAACGGGATATATGACGAAGACAAAAAATGAGTATATATACAAAAAGCTGTCTTCGGGCAGCTTTTTTATTTCACTAATAATTTAGAAATCTACCAAAGCAAATTATTATATAATAAATATACAGCTTTGGTGTTTAAAAGCAGGAACGGATATAGTAGTTTTTTATGAGGAGGAACAATCATGAAGATTCTTGAGGAAAAGATTCTTGAGTGTGGCAAGGTATATCCCGGAAACATTCTTAAAGTGGACAGCTTTTTGAACCATCAGATTGATGTAGGGCTTCTGGAAGTGATAGGAGAAGCTTTTTATGAGAAGTATAAGGACAGGAAGATCACCAGAATTCTTACCATCGAAGCATCAGGGATACCGATAGCCTGCGCAGTAGCGAAGTACTTTGGAGTTCCGGTTGTTTTTGCCAAGAAATCCAAGAGTCTTAATATTGGTGATGATGTATATGTATCAAGGGTGAGTTCCTTCACATATGGAAAAGAATATGATGCAACAGTTTCGAGAGAATATTTAAATTCGGATGACCATGTTCTCTTAATTGATGATTTCATAGCTATCGGTAATGCCATGAAAGGACTGGTAGAAATCTGTGACCAGGCAGGAGCAAAGGTGGAAGGCATAGGAATTTGCATAGAAAAGGGCTTCCAGCAGGGAGGCGCGGACTTAAGGCAGATGGGATACGACGTCACTTCTCTTGCTATTATCGATGAGATGAAGGACAATGGCGAGATTATTTTCAGAGAGGCTGACTAACGGAGATAACAGAACTACATGAAGGATTTTGAAGCATTAAAAGAAAAGAGTCTCAGCGATGTAAAAAGCGCGGGGATACAAATAGGCAATATTGTATCCTGGGAGATTAACAAAAGAGCAAAAACAAGATGGGGACAGTGTAAAAAGAATATTGATGGTACGTACGCGATACAGATATCATCAGCGCTTCTGACGGATGACCGAATTTCCGAAAAAGCTGTGCTGGAGACCATGATCCACGAAATACTGCATACCTGCAAGGATAGTATGAATCATACAGGGTGCTGGAAGAGAAATGCGGATATTATGAATAGAATCTACGGCTATAATATAAAACGCATAACCAGGGGCAGAGAGAAGGGAGTAGAGGATTACAAGAGCACTCCGCTGGCGATAAAATATGTTTTTACCTGCAGAGGCTGCGGCGCCAAAATATACAGAAAACGCGATTCGAAATTCACAAGAAATTACAGGCGTTATGGTTGTACAAGGTGCGGCGCAGTTGCATGGTCCAGGCAGACCGTGGCAGAAATTAAATTGTAATTTTAGAGATTGGATAAGCAGGAAATGAAGAAAGACAATATTATATTGATTGGTATGCCGGCTTCGGGTAAGAGCACGATGGGAGTTGTTCTTGCGAAGATTCTCGGATACAACTTTGTGGACGCCGATCTGGTAATCCAGAAGCGGGAAGGAAAAAGGCTGTCCGAAATCATCGAAGAGCAGGGAATTGAGAAATTCATTGAGATTGAAAACAGGACAAATTCCGAGATAGAGGAAGAAAAAAGTGTCATTGCTACCGGTGGAAGCGTAGTTTACGGCAAGGAGGCAATGGAACACTACAAGAATATAGGGAAGGTAGTATATCTCAAGGTGGATATGGAAGAGTTGACAAACCGCCTGCAGGATGCGAAACAGCGCGGAGTAGTCATGAGAGAAGGGCAGACTCTATTATCCCTCTATAACGAGAGAAGCGCACTTTATGAAAAGTATGCGGACATCACGATTGAGGAAAAGGATCACAACCTTGAAGAAGTGGTGGAACTTACTCTACATGCACTAGGTGGAAAGTAAAACTTCCCCGTCAAAGCCTTCCCCTTGGGGGGGAAGGTGGCACGAAGTGCCGGATGAGGGGAATCTTTTAGTTTATATGGTTTTAGCATTTTCTAAATCAAGTGCATCCTCAGCAGTAGGTGCATCTTCTTTCGAGTCAGCCACATCTTTTTCATCGTCACGGTTTCCCATAATTTCATTCAGCATCTGCTGGATCATTTGCTGAATCATGGAGTTAAGCTCATCTACAATATTGTTATAGCTCTTTGTTGAAACAGAAGTTACGCCGGTTTTTTCGGAAGTAGTATCTTCCCTGCCGATATTCATCAGCTTTTCAAAGAACGTCTCCATTTGCTCAAACAGCTTCTTTGCACCGGAAAGATTTCCATCTGTTTCTGCAGCAAATCCGACCTTGTAAAGGTAATTACCATTCTCGGTAATGTCCTCCGGCATTGCATTCTTTACTGCTTTCATGGCATTGTCTGCAAGTCCTTCCGTATCTCTGATATAGGCGCAGAGTGTGGCAAAACCTGCGTAATCTGTATTTGTGGGATCAACGCTGTAGGGATCTATCTCTTTTGAGAATGAATTACCATCCTTATCTATTCCGGATGCAGTATAGATTCTGGAACCACCCGACACATTTATTGTTATCTTCAGCTCCTGCTGGCCGCTACTAACGTCAAATGCTGACGAACCGGTGCTTTTTTCCGTAGCACCTGTTATGTCAGAAGGCATCTTGGCAGTTATTATTCTCGTATATGACAGGAATGCGCCTTGACCGTAAGGGCTTGACTCGCTTGCCTTTATTACTTTGGCATCATCTCCTGTATTTGTTACATCCCCCGTTTCAGTTGCTTTTTCAGTGGCAAGGTTCATTGCGGTAAGAAAGCTTGGAACTTCCGAGTCACTGTTTACAGTGTTTTTCACCTGGGAAGCACCTGTTCCAACCTTAAAGGCGCCGAAAGCCATATAGACGCTTCTGTAACCACCGATATTGTTGAGATCTTCCATATATACCCTTTCTGTGCAACCTCTGTCATTCGGGTGCACGCCACTCCCCAAAGGGCCGAGTGGCAAACCATTATTACGTCACTTGTTTTTTCTCCTTTCTAAAAAGTACAAAAATAGCGTCATAATGCAATCCATTTGCATTAAAACGCTATCCTTAGCCATATAGTATATCGGACAATTTAATCTGATTATTAATAGCTTCAATTAAAACGTTTTTTATCATATAATTGAAGCTCGGGGGAATTGTTATTTTTTGGAGGAAAAACGTATGACAAAAAGAAATGTTGGATGGATACTGGTCATTATTGGCTTATTCATGCTGTTCAAAATGGTACGCGTATCATCATTTGGCTTCTACAGGATCGGCAGGGTAAGCACATCTGCAATAGTTCTGGTACTTCTCATTATTTCAGCGATAGCTGTTATTGTTAATAAAAATAAGTTTACATGGGGATGCCTGGTGCTGTCCCTGTGCTTTTTGGTTGTATCGCTTATTCTTGGTACAGACCTTTATTTTGCATATTCATCACTTACAGACATACTGCTTGTGTTTGTTCCCATAGTTGTCGGAACAGGTCTTATCATCAAGAGCGCTTTTGAAAAGCATCATAAAAAAGCAAACAAGTATGAGTTTTAAGGAGTGAATATGAATAATAGAAAATTGGTACGACTGATAATATCAGGCGTTTTACTTTTTGCGTCTTTAATGATGTGTATTTTGGGCATAGGATGCTCTATTGCCTCAAAGCTCGGAGAGACATTCGTAGAAGTACCGGCATATATAACTGATGTAAGGGAAACCACTAGAAGATCAATGAAATCATCTCATACCCAATATGAGTATACAGTTCATTATACTTATGACGGTCAGGAATATGAGGAGAGAGAGAAGTCTGATTTCAGCCCTGATGAAGATATATCAAGTATGTATTACAGTCCCGAAACCGGGATGATTACTGAAACCAGCGCGGAGACATTCAAATATTCAACCTATGTATTTTTTGTTCTTGCAGCAGGGTTGCTCATAGCCAGTATAATAGCATTTATAGTCATTAAGGTGTGAAACAGGCCGGAAGCATGGCGTGATGAAAATGATGGAGTATTTTTGGAAACAGCAGGATGACCTTCCTGAAGGTATAGGTTATGGTTTGTTTAGCACAGAGCATATGATAAGCATCGTTGTTGTCCTTGCTCTTGTGGTTTTGGCAGCCATTCTTATTAGGCGTTTCAGTGAAGATAAAAAAGTAAGAATCTGTAAGGCAATACCGCCGATAATGCTGATATTGGAGATTTTCAAAGACCTCTACCTTGTAAGGGTAGGACATTTTGGGATAGGATACCTTCCACTCCATATATGCAGCATAGGAATATTTGTCTTTCTGATAAGGGAATATGTCCCATCAGTGAAGATAAAGGGCATATTTGGGGAGATAGCATATATCCTCATTATGCCTGCTTCTGTTTGTGCGCTTCTTTTCCCTGATTGGGCGGATCTGTACCCTGTCTGGAATTTCATGAATCTCTACAGCTACTTATGGCATGGGCTTCTTGTACTGTATCCGTTACTTCTGAAGCTGGAGGGAAAAATAAAACCGACTCTATGGCATATTCATTACGAGATAATTTTTCTTTTGATTGTAGTTCCGCCAATTTTCCTTTTTGATAGGGCGTTTGGCTGTAATTACTTTTTTGTAAACTGGCCCCTTAGGGGGACTCCGCTTGCTTTTATAGCAGATAAATTCGGAATGAAGTATTACCTTGTGGGCTATGGAATGCTTACACTTGCAGTTCTTTTTATTGTGTATGTCGTTACGGGCACCATTGATAAGCTTACAGCTCGTAAAAACTAAAGGACATTTTTATATGGAAAACAAAGAAGAAAAAGAAGATAAACGAATATACACCTTTAGCAAGGAAAAACCTGTCACGGAAGCTGTAATGATGGCTGTATCATTAACGCTTTTACTGTATGTGATAAGAAAATCGGAAAAGATTGTTCAAAAGGACAGTAATGGATATGAAGTATAAAAATTACATTTTTGATTTGTACGGAACGTTAATAGACATACATACCGACGAAGAGCAGCCGGAGCTTTGGGAATTCATGGCGGATTATCTTGCAATGAACTTCTCATGTCAGTACGATACCAAAAAACTCAGAAAAGATTACCTGAGAATTTGCAGAGATGAAGAAGAAAAGCTCGCTAAAGCAAACGGAAGCAAGTTCCCCGAAATAAAGATCGAATGGGTATGGGAAAGGCTTATTGGCAAGCCCTGCTCTGATGCCGATATGCGTCTTCTTTGTAATACGTTTAGGGAGAGATCCAGAGACAGGCTTGTGCAGTATGAAGGTGTGGCTGAGACTTTAACAGCCATAAAAAAATCCGGTGGAAAGGTATTCCTTCTTTCCAATGCTCAAAGACTTTTTACGGAGAAGGAGCTTGAGGATACAAATCTGACTAACTTTTTTGACGACATCTTCATTTCATCTGATATGGGTGTAAAGAAGCCCGATGAAAGGTTTCTTCTTGCACTTCTTGAAAAACACGGCTTAAAGAAAGATGAATCGGTAATGATCGGCAATGAAGTTCTTGCGGATGTAGGCGTTGCAACTGGCGCCGGTATTGATGCAATATACCTGAATACCTATGCTCATACACAGAAGGAAATACAGCGAGATCTTAAGATATGCCATGCGGATACTGATAGAGTCAATATTGTTGATGACGGAAATATTTTGAGTTTATTGAGGAGAAGATAAAGTGTTAGATAACAAAGGTTTTGATTTATGGGCGGACGGATATGATGAAGCTGTGGGACTTTCTGACGAAGAAAACAGCTATCCGTTTGCAGGATATAAGGATGTTTTGGGTGGCATTTTCAAAGAGATCATGACTAAGGAAAATGCCAGGATTTAACTGCTAAGCATCAATTCCAAATATGCAGTCCGCCTTTTTTGATATAAAATATATTAGTAGAACATCACCTATAGGAATGTTCTACATACAATATGAAAAAGAGAAAGGTTTAGGGGGAAGCATATGGAGTATTACGGGAGAAAACCCAATTATAATTTTCTTCACAGAATGATGTTTGGCATGGCGGAGTTTTATAACGGGGGAGCTTTTGTCATCATCAACACGTTTTTTGCGGTATTTATGACCAAGGCTCTTGGTATGCCTGCAGCCCTTGCAGGTACGATTCCGCTTGTGGGAAAAGTGTGGGATGCCATCACAGATCCCATGATGGGCAATATTACTGACAGAACCACATCAAAATTCGGACCTAAAAGATTTTATATTCTTATTGGTGCTTTTGCTTCGGCGATTACGTTTCTTCTGCTATGGGTGAGCATTCCGACCACATCACCTGTTATTCTTTATATCTTTTATCTGTTTATGTACTGCCTGTTTTCAACGGGCTTTACAATCCTTTTTGTTCCATATTACGGGCTGCTTCCTGACATGATGGATGACTATGCAATGCGCGCAAAATTCTCCAACTGCCGCATGATCTGGTCAACCCTGGGATCCATGGTGTGCGGACTCATACCTACATTCATAATTACAGATACGCTGAATAAATCACTATATATGAAATGCGCATTTATTTTCAGCGTTCTTTTCCTGTGCACATCACTTGTTACTTTCTTTGGAACCTGGGAAAAGAAAAAAGAGCCCATTAACACAACTCTTGCCGAGAGCTTCCCGCAATCTGTAAGTGTCTTAAAGAGCAGATCCTTCAGGCTTTTCCTTGGTCTCTATCTCTTTGGACAGTGCGGAATGGACTTTGTTTCCGGTATGGCTGTTTATTATGTGGATGATGTTCTAAACGGATATGGAAACGGTTACTTTACCTATCTGATGGCGGTTCTTCTGATCTCGCAGCTTGTCGGTATGCTAATTTGGGGCCCTGTGATGAGTAAAACATCTAAGAGAACAACAATACTCATTGGAGCACCCATAAGACTCCTTGGAACATTGGGACTTTTGGCCTTTTCCTATGAAGGAGCAAGTATTGTTCTGATACTGATTCTGACAGCTCTTATCGGAATCGGTAACGCTGCGACACTCACCAGTATATTTGCGATAATGGCTGATATGGCTGAAGTTGACGAGCTTATCACTTCAATCAGAAGACCCGGTATTGTCTCAGGTATGGCTACCTTTATAAGAAAAATTTCTGCAGGCGTATCTGCAGCAGTAATCGGAATTCTCTTATCTGCGGTAGGTTACGATGAAGTGATCGCCAACAGCGGCGGACGTCAGTCTCTGGGAACTCAGCAGGGTATATCCCTGATTTTCATTATATGTCCTGCAATTCTGATAACACTTCTGTTTGTAGTGGCAGTAATTTTCCCTATAACAGGTAAAGAATTCGCAGTAATTCAGAAGGACATCGCCCGCAGAAAAGGTGAAGATTCATCAGCTCCGACAGAAGAAGAGAAGCGTATCTGCGAGAAAGTCACGGGTTTTGCTTACGATAATCTGTGGGATATAAAGAATTCAAATAAAAAATGAGAAAGAAGGTAAAACTATGAGCTATCCTTTGATATGGGCTCACCGAGGAGCCAGTGGCTATGCGCCTGAAAACACACTTCCCGCATTCAAAATGGCTGCGGACATGAAAGCTGACGGAGTTGAGCTTGATATTCAGCTTACAAAAGATGATGTCATTGTGGTCTGTCACGATGAAATCATAGACAGAACCAGTAATGGTGCAGGTTTTATCAAGGATTACACCTATGAAGAACTGCTTAAGTTTGATTTTTGTAATGGCAATCAGGCTTATGAAGGTGTACATATTCCCACTATGGAAGAAGTGTTTGATTTACTGGCACCGACAGGACTTACCATAAACATCGAACTCAAGACCGGGGAGATATTCTATCCCGATCTGGAGGATAAAATCGTCGAACTTGTGAAGAAAAAGGGCTTTTCGGACAGAGTTATCTATTCTTCTTTCAACCATTACTCAGTGATGAAAATAAAGGATATAAGCCCTGAATCAAAGGTTGGTTTCCTATATGCGGACGGCCATCTTAACATGCCCGGATACGCCGCAGAAAATGGAGTAGATGCGCTCCATCCGGCTTTCTATAATCTGCAATATCCTGATTTTATGGATGACTGCAACATGTTTGAGATTGACGTTAATGTATGGACAGTCAACAAAGAGGCGGACATGATTAAATGCCGTGATATGGGCGTAAATGCCGTAATTACCAACTATCCCGATAAGGCAAGGAAAATCTATGAACAAGGTTAATTTCCTGGGTGAAGATGATTTCATCCGGATAATGAAAACTGAAAACAGTGAGTTTCGAAAGACCCATGTAAAACAGGGAAAATTTCAGTCTTTTGACGGGGCTACGCTTAATTACTATTTTGCCATACCTGAAAATGCGACTAAGGTAGTTGTCTTTGCTCATGGCTTTTGTGAATTCTTCGGAAAATATCATGAGTATGTCTGGTATCTGTACCAGGCCGGATTTGGGTTCTTTTTCCCGGAGCAGCGAGGACACGGCTACTCTGAGGGCAAGATGAAGGAGCCGGATGTCGTCTATATCGATGATTACGATACATATGTCGAAGATTTTCGTATTTTTATGGATAAGGTGGTTATGCCTGCTACTCCTGAAAAGAAGCGAATTCTTATTGCGCATTCCATGGGAGGCGCTGTGGGTACTCTTTTCCTCGAGAAATATCCGGGTTATTTTGACAAGGCTATTCTAAGTTCTCCTATGCTTAAGATGAAGTCGGTTCCTTCGAAATTGGTGCGCAGTCTGCTTAGTATCTATGCATTTCTATTTGGTAAGCGCAAAGCTATGGCGCCGGGGCAGAAGCACTTTGATGGGGTGTCTGTGTTTGAGACAAGCAGTACTAAGTCCAGAGCCCGCTATGACTATATGTTTGAGATGCGATTAAAAGACGAGCATTATCAGACCTATGGCGCCTCCATTGGCTGGGGGCTGGCAAGCTATAAGGTGTATGACAGGATTTTCAAAAATGCTTCAAGACTCTCGCTGCCGATAACTGTATTTACTGCAGGTCAGGACCATCTGATTGATTCCGATGGTTATACGGAATTTGCAGGGAAGGTTCCCGGTGCGAAGATTATTGCTTTTGAGGATTCGAGGCATGAGATTTTTAATGCAGAGGAAGAAACGCGTAATGAATATTTCAGGCAGGTACTGGAGATTATAGATAGGGATTGATATTGAAACCATTTAAAATTCAGGATATTAACGGAAAGGAGTCGGATTTATGCGCAAAACAAAAACGCATGTTATTCTAACAGCTCTTATTTTCTCTATGTCGATGCTGCTATCAGCTTGCAATAATTCAGGAGAAGTAACAAGTGATGAAGATGGAGATCTTAAACCGGTTATGTACTTCTATCCCATGGAAGACAATTCAACAATATCTGCGTCTATAGACTATGACGGAGTATTTTCCACGGTTTATCCCGACTTTTCATCAGATAACACATGGAATTTTATTGCTGATAAAGACGGTACCATAAGTATAAGTGATAAGGAATATGGCTACCTTTTCTGGGAAGGAACTCATAACGGAAACTATACCATTACCAGCGGAGACTGTGTGGCTAAGGAAGATCTCGTCCCCTTCCTCGAAGATAAACTAACCGCGCTGGGACTGACCGACAAGGAAAAAGACGATTTCATCACTTTCTGGCTTCCAAGGCTTAGCCAGAACAGCTATAATCTGATTTCTTTTGATAACTCACAGTATCTGGAGAAAGCAAAGCTTTTGATAAATCCTTCTCCGGACACGCTGATCCGTGTATATATGACATATACAGGTTGTGACAACCCTGTGGAAATTGCTCAGCCTGAAGAAATAATCACTCCTTCCAGAAACGGGTTTACCGTTGTTGAGTGGGGTGGAAGCGAAGTAAAGGAATACAATAAAGGCGGTTTGAGGTTATGATCCATTTAGAATCCGTTACACGGGATAATATCGAAGAATTGATAGAACTTTCTGTAAGAGAAGACCAGCAGAGTTTTGTTTCTACTGTTGCGGAATCGCTTGCCCAGGCATATGTGTATTCCGAAAATGCTTATCCGTTTGCTGTCTATGAAGACGATATCTTAGTTGGTTTTATCATGATGGGCTATTACGAGGTGAAGCAGTATTATACCTTGTGGAAATTCCTTATCGATTATAGATACCAGAATAAGGGGTATGGGCGACAGGCGCTCATATTGGGGCTTAAATATATAAAAGAAAAATTTAATCCGCCGAATATATACACAGGGGTTGCACCGGGGAATACAGTGGCTAAAGACTTATATAAGTCCGTAGGTTTCGAAGATACAGGCCTTATCGAATGCGGAATGGAAGAGATGAAATTGAAATATCCCATGACAATCAAAATAAATTAGCATGAACTAGCCCTCATATCTCATTATTATTATGAGTTATGGGGCTATATCAGGTGATTGTACACATGGAGTATATACGGTATAATGTATATACAATAAAAGGAGGTGATCACATGGAGCAGGTTGCAATAAGGGCTTGGGGCAATAGCCAGGGAATACGAATTCCTAAGGATATTTTGGAAAAATTGCAGTTAAAGGTTTCTGATGTGTTGGATATAGAAATAGAAAATGACAGTATTGTTCTTAGAAAACAGTTTGTTCATAAAACTTTTGAAGAAAGACTTGCAGAGTTTAATGGTGAAATAACGGTTTGCGATTTTGATTGGGGCGAACCGGTAGGGAGAGAGATTTTATGAGCGAGTTTAATCAAGGAGATATTATAAAGATTACAGGTTTCAAAAGACAGCTGTTTGTTATAGTTAGCAAAAATGCTTTTATAAAGGCAACAGGTATATTTCATGTATGCCCTATGCTTTCTAATATTCACGCCGGGCCTTTACATATTCCGGTGTGCGGGAAAAAGGGTGAGTCTGGAACTGTAATTTGTGAGCAGTTTAAAGCAATAGATCCTAGGGCAAGAGGGTGTAATAGAGTTGATTTTCTTGCATATGAGGACATTATGAATGTATCGGATGCGGTGCAGGGAATTTTTGAGTACGATTAATAGTAGTCATGTTCCGCTGAAAAGATGGCAGTACATGGTTGGGGTTCTTATGCCCGGGGTTGTTCTTGGAGTAATATTTGAAAGATAAAATGAAAAATGGTGATCACTGTGAGAGGTGGTCACTATTTTTATATTGCACAAATATTGCATGTTCTTTGCATTCCGTCCTGTCTTGACTCTGTGATACAATGATTTCTATGATTACTTGCGGAGGAGACCACGATGGAAATACTTGATTTTTTACAGAAATACAATATATACAAGCAGGATATGGAAAGAATTTCTGGGATGTTGTTGATACCTGGATGAGTATTGGATTGGAAGGTTAGGTTCAAGTGTTGCAGATGGACATTATCTATAAGGGAGAAAAACTAAAATACCTAGAGGATTTCTGGGGAGAGCAGGTGTTATGGATTACTGATCCGAAACAGATAAGTATGGAGCATATGAAGTTTGTCGGGGGATATCCAAATGAGTACTGCATATACCTTTCTGAGCTGCCGGCAGAGGAACAGGCGGAAATACTAAAGCAGCTACGATAACAACCGTTATATTGCGGCGTGGATTTTTTTTAATGCTCGGATAGCGGAAATGCTTTTCATCATAGAGTATTTGTCCTTATTAAAAAACTCACACTACAGGTATATTATAGCATTTCATGGTATGAATTGGATTATATTATGAAAAACGAGAAATATTCGTGAACTATCAGCTAAAAGTTTAGATAGCTTCTACGATTAATAGCTTGGGTAGAAAAGAATATGTTAGCTATGCGTAAAAGAACAGTTTTACGCACATATAGGATTATGATAAAATGAAATTAGGACATTTTTGATGAAAAACAGTTCTTTTATGGGGATTAATAATATGTCTGAAGGAATAAATTATACCGATAGAACCGCAAAACTACTTGAAGATATGCCAGATTATGTGGTCAGTTTTATAAACAGATATAGCGGACGCGGAAAAGCTGCAACCATGTTTGAATATAGCCGCGATATTTTCGTGTTTTTTGAATATCTGATCAATTTTCACCCGGAATTCTGTGATAAGAAAATGATCGATATTACTACGGATGATCTTGGAAAACTTCTTCCCGAGGATATCGATAATTTCATCGCAACGCTGCGAAATACTAAGGATAAAAGATTTAAAAGAACGGATGATGCATATGAAAAAAGTATGCGGCCTAAGAAAAATTCCCTTACAGGACCGAAGAAAAAGAATGATGAAACCAGTGAAGCCACTTTAAAGAGAAAAAAGGCCACTATATCCGCTTTTTATTCATACCTTTTGAGCAATGGTAAGGTCACAATGAATCCCGTCCTTGCATCCAGAAAAATTGATATTCCCAAGAAAAAACTCATATACCTGGATTTTGAAGAACAGAATAAACTGCTTGATACCGTAATCAATGGCACAGGGCTTGGCGATAATACGCGAAAATATCACAGCATATATGCAGAACGTGATGCTGCAATGTTTATTCTGCTTTTGGATACCGGGCTTCGTGTATCCGAGATGCTTAACACCAATATAGTCGATTTTGATCTGAATAAAGGTAAAGTTACAGTCATCCGTAAAGGCGGCGATCAGCAGGATACCTACTATTCTGACGAATGTGCAGCATATTTATGGGACTATTTTGAATCACAGAAAGCCAGATTCCCTTATACCTCAGAGGTCGAACTACCTGCATTTACTACCACAAAGGGCGAAAGACTCAGTGTCAGGGCTGTTGAGACGCTTGTGAAGAAATATGTGAAGGCTGCTCTTCCCAATAAAGCCCATCTCATATCTCCTCACAAACTCAGATCAAGCTTTGCAATGTCACTATATGAAGCAAGTAATTACAATCTGTTACTTGTGCAAAAAAGGCTTAATCACGCGTCAGTAACCACTACCACTGTGTATGCCAAGGCCGTAGAAAAAGAAGTTGAGAGCTCCAGGAATACCTTGCAGGAATATAAGTTGCAACTAGAGGGCAAATCATAGGAATAAATGATGAATATCCTAGAGGGACATAAAAGATAATCCAGGGGAATGGGGAAAAGAACTTGCCGAGAAAGCAAATGAAAAGATATATAATTCAGATCCTGAAGCGGCAGGCGCAGCCCTGGCAGAAAAGATCAATAAAAAAGCTGCCGAACTTGGAGAGTATGCAGAGTCGACTGACTGGGAACAAAAAGGAAGAGATGCGGCTGATACCGTAAAGAACTTTTTAGAGGGGCTGAAATAAGATAAGAGCAAATCATAATGAACAGGAAATATCACTATGAACGTAAAAATCCTTGTAATATCAGATTCACATGGCTATCCGGGATATGCTAAAAAGGCTATCGAAAAAGAATCACCCTTTGATATCCTCGTCCACTGCGGAGATATCCAGGACTCCATTTCTTCCATAACGGGAGAAAATCCGCCTTATGAGGTAAAGATAGTCCGGGGTAACTGCGACTTTGGAAACAGCCTTCCCACTGATGAAGAATTCAAGGTAGGTTTCTTAAGCGTATGGGCAACGCACGGAAATGCCTACAACGTAAAATATGAGGAAAGCCTTAAGACCTTAAAGGAAGCAGCCAAGTCAAGATGCGCTGATCTTGTCCTTTTTGGTCACAGCCACTATGCAGAGATAGTAAAGGATAAGGAAGCCGGCATTACTCTAGTAAACCCCGGAAGTATCTGCTATCCCCAGGTCACAGGTGACAAACCTACATATGCAGTTATAACAGTTACGGATGACTACGAGATTATCCCAGAAATCAAAGAAATAGGAGAGGATCTATAACCCCAAAGCACCGCCACCGGGATCCTGCCACAGTGACGGTACCTTATAGATAACATCAACTTCATCAATAATCCTGCTCATAAAAAACTCCTAATTCTATTTTGGGCTGCACGCATGAAGGAGACTTATATCGCAACTCCCTGAAGCTTGCCGTCCGGATCTATGTATGCGTTTCTGTCATCAATATAAATATCACAGGTAATCTTCCGGCTATTGTTGCCGTAAAACTCTACAACTTCCGGCAAATTGTCATTTATCGCGTCAAAAGTAAGTCCGTAATCCCTGCACCACTTAATGGCATCTGAAAGAGGTTTTCCAGCTCTGCATGTCCAGAGAATCAGCTTGTTTCCAGCAGCCTTTTCTTTCAACAAATACTCAATTAGTAGGATGTTGGGATCTCCGAGTTCCGGCCAAGCTGAGTAGCAGAGCGTATTATCAAAATCCACGGCATAAATCGTATAATTCTTTTCCATAAGCAATTCCTCATAATAGCGAATGTATGTTCTCGAACTTATGTTCATTAATAATAACCCTGAATTGCTCATCTTGCAATAGAACACTTTCTTAAATTTTTGTGATCCGTGTAATTTCCCTTGGATCGCTAAGTGAAGTATGATTAAATACGCTCTCAGGATAAGTTGTTCATTCAACTACTTCAATTTGAAACTCAGTTTGAATATATCTTTCAGTAACGGCTGTTTTTGGTACTTTTGCTGATATAAATCCGAGCTTAGGACATCTTAAAATATTGATACAGGGAAAGGAACACCTTTACCCACACATAAGAAAACAACAGAGGCCAGGTGATGCCGAGACGTTCCAGAACTCAGCATTGTCTGGTCTCGCCTATTAATCAATAAGGGAATATAATAAAAGAGCACTTTGCAACTCTTAACCGGCAGGAAATTTATCTTTGGCAAGAGAACTATCTGAAAAAGAGCAGAATGAGTATAACAAAATGATACAGGGAGCAAAGCAACTCAATCTTTTTGGAGAAGAAGAGGAGCTGGATGCAAGGAATTTTATCATAGACCGCTCCTGTGAAACAGAAGATGAAATGTAATAATACCAAGTTATTAGGAAAAGAGTCATAGTATCTGGAGGTAAACATGAGTAGATTAAAAGATTTGAGGACATATATCGACAAGGAACTTGCTAACATTACTGACTCAGACAAAAGGACTAGCGCAACAGCTCATCTTTACGGCGTATCACTTGCAGCAACAATTCTCGCAAAGAAGCGCGGACTTAATGAGGAATTAGGTGCTATGTCAGGAATGCTTCACGATCTTCACGCATATAAGAGTGGGTCTTACGATGATCACGCCCATCTCGGAGCAGATCTGGCAAGAAAGGTCCTTGAAGAACTTAGCATCACTTCAAAAGAAGAAACTGATATCATTTGTTCTGCAATATATCATCACGATGATAAACTTGTGACAGATTCTCCGATGGATGAGCTTCTAAAGGATGCAGATGTTATCGACCATTGTTTTAAAGATTCATCGAAGCCAGTAAAAGAAAAAGAGCAGAAGAGATATGACGCTCTCTGCAAAGAATTGGGGCTGTGACCATTTCATGGAATACATAGATATATATACAAGGGATGGAAGTCTTGCAGGAAAAGCTCGAGTTAACAGTATATCTCCTGGATGGATCGATATAACTGGATCTGACATAACAGGACCTGATGCCATTCAGCAGCCTGTTGGGCGAGTTGGAAAGCCGGAAGATATAGTAGAGATGGTGATGTTTCTGTGTTCAGATAAAGCAGGTTTCACTATTGGAGAGAATATCTGCATTGATGGTGGAATGACAAAACTTATGATATATCACGGAGAACATGGTTGGAATTACAGTAAGGGAGAATAACGATGGATCTGAATGAATTTAGATGGACAAGAGAGCCAAAGAGTTTTGAGATAAAGGATGGCACGATTTCTGTTACCACACTTCCTCATACAGATTTGTGGCAGAGAACTTATTATCATTTCCGGAATGATAATGCCCCTGTATATCAGATGAAGACTAGTGATAAGTTCTTTAGCTTTGTAGTAAAAACTAGCTTTGAGGATAGCCATCATAGATTCGATCAATGCGGAATAGTTATGTATCTGGACAGCGATAACTGGATCAAGGGATCTGTAGAATATGAAAATGATAGCTTCCAGCACCTTGGGAGCGTTGTAACAAATAATGGGTATTCAGACTGGGCTACTACAGAAATCCCCGCGGATATTAAATCCATGTGGTACCGCTTCAGCAGAAGGGAAGATGATTATTGTATAGAATGCTCTGATAATGGAGAAACGTGGAAGCAGATGAGAATCTGCCACATGGAAAAGGGTGGTGGTGAGATACAGTTTGGTATATATGCATGTTCACCGGAAGATTCATCATTTACGGCTGTATTTAGTGATATGCAGATAACAGAATGTGTCTGGAAGGCGCATGACGGACAGCAGCCGGATTAACTTAAGGAGGTAGGAGGATGGCAAAGAGGATTGTAGTTGTAAATGCTGAACCAAGGGCATTGCATTTGTAGGGATGGACTTACAAAGGTGCTTGATGACATAAGGGAAGCAGATGGACTTATATTGGGTTCACCTAATTATCTGTCGAACTTAACAGCATCTTTCAGAGCTCTATATGAGAGACTTGTTTTTCAGAGCCTTACTTATAATGCTGAAACACCGTGCTGTAATAAGAACGTGATACCAGTTCTCCTTATAATGACCAGTAATGCACCTGATACGGCTTATACAGAACTACTAAACAGTTACAAGGATACCCTCGATAAATTCGTTGGTCCTACTACTGTACTTGTAAGTGGAGATACATTACAGCTAAATGATTACAGTAAAACTGACTGGGAATGGTCCTTCTTTGATCCTGAACATAAGAAAGAACGGCATGAGACAGTATTTCCGCAGGAATGCAAAAAGGCCTATGAGATGGGAAAATCGCTTATAGTGTAAGTGGAAAGGAATAAAATGGAGAATCTAAGCCAATTTTGTACATGTACAGATTATGATGTATCAGCGAGAAAACTCCTTCCGACATAGTCGGTGGGGGATGAATCGCTG